>JAHCKU010000229.1 GCA_026125625.1 Burkholderiales bacterium
CGCATGTTGGGGGGCAATTCCGCGAGCTCCGCCCGCGTGCGCTGCCTGCAGGGCTGGATGAGCTGCGGCTCATGGACGATGCTCAGCTTGATCAGCGCCTGGTCGGGCGCGATCTGGTGATAGACCGGCCATTTCGAGAACCGGACCAGCACCATGGCCAGCACGGCGTACAGCACCATCTGCCCGGCCAGGGAAGTGGCATCGAGTCTCGCGCGTTGCCCGGTCATGCGGGGGGCTCAATGTACCGCGGCACGGCGGGCGGCCCGCGCCCTGCGCCATTCCGAGACTGCAAACCACAGCATCGCCGCGATGAAGGTCAGGCCACCGGCAATTTCGATGTATAGCGCATAGCTGGCCCGGTACCTGCCGGTGACGGGATCGTAGACCGAGCACAGGATGCGCACGCGGTCGAGCAGATCGCCGAAACCCGAGGCGTCCTGCAGCATCCTGCCGGCGATCAGCCGCCTGAGGGGCTCGCCGAGGGATTCCGCGGCGAAGGCGTCACCCACGACCTGCTGGCGGATGCGCCCCTGCGCATCGAGGATGCTGACCTGCAGCGTGTGGTCGAAGCCGCCCGACGTGGCGGCGTAGCTGAAGCCGAAGTCCCTGGCGAGCGCAGCGACGTCCTCGCGCCGAGGGCTGAGGAATTCCCAGTTGGCATCGCGGATGCGCCGCTGTGCCGCGAAGCTGCGCAGCGCCGCAGGGGTATCCGTCGGCTGATCGAAGCCGATGCTGACGACCTGGAACTGGCCTGTGCCGAATCGGTCACGCATTGCGTCCACGGCAGTGCGCAGCACCAGCGTGCTGTTCGGGCAGACCTGGAAGCATCCCGTGTAGATGAAATTCACGAGCAGCGGCTTGCCGCGGTAGTCCGACAGCCGCACCACGCGCTCGCGGCGGTCGCGCATCGGAAAGTCTCCCGGAATATTGCCGACGGCTGCGCGGCTGGCAGCCAGCACGACCTGCGGGTCGAGGCTGTCGCGGCCCGGCGGCGTGGCCGCACCGGACTCGCCGCACCGCGCTGCCGGCGCCAGCAGCACGGCAAGGCCGATCAGCATGCCTGCATGCCGGTTCGCGCCGGTGTGGATCAGCTCAAGCCCCATACCGTGGACAGGTATTTCCAGTTCACGAAGTAGTAGAGTACGAACGCGACCAGGAAAACCATCGCCAGCATGAAAGTGCCAGGGGCGGCAAAGCCCTGCGAGCCATAGGTCTGCGCCACGGCAGCCGGCGCCATCAACGGGGTCGGCCTGCCCGAGGCGCTGGCGGCGCCGCTGTCGACCCGCTTGCCCCACAGGAGGGAACCGACGGTGACGTAGATGTAGATGGCTCCACCGAGGATCGCCGCGACGGCCGAGATGCCAACGAGGCCCATCATCAGGTACGCCGCGCCCGGCCACTCATAGGCCATCGGCATGCCCGAGAAGGCCATGTCCCAATGACGGCGCGAGACGCCAAGCGTGCCGGCGCCCATCATGACGAGGCAGAAGAAGTACATCGAGAAGCCGAAGAGGTAGGGCTGCAGGCGCGCGAGGCCAGGATTGATCATTTCCCGCTTGAACAGTACCGGTATCAGGTAATAGGTCAGCGCCATGAAGGTCAGGGTCGTGCCCACCACCACGGTCGCGTGGAAATGCCCGGGCACGTAGATGGTGTTGTGGATGATCATGTTCAGCTGCTCGGTTCCCATCATCACGCCGGAGATGCCGCCGAGGAAGCCGAAGCCGATGATCGCGATGAACACGCCCGAGAAGGTGGGGTTGCCCCAGGGCGCGCGGCGCAGCCATTCGTACAGACCGCGCGTGTAGCCCTTCTGGCGTTGCGCCACTTCCATGGCGCCCGGCACCGTCAGCCCGTGGATCATCGAGGCGAGCACCGCGAAATACATGAAGTAGCTGGTGTTGACCACCTTCCAGTTGGTTGACAGGCCCGGGTCGGCCAGCAGGTGGTGCGCGCTCGCGAGCTGCAGGAAGAGGATGTAGAGCAGGAACGCTCCGCGGCTGACCCGTTCCGACATCGGCTTTGCACCGAACACGAGCGCTGCCACCAGGTACCAGATCGAGACGTGCGCCGCCACGTTGATCTGCTGCGAGGAGTGGCCGAATGCCCACCAGATCATGCGGTAGGCCAGCGGATCGACCTTGTCTATGACGCCAAGCGACAGCAGCCAGGTCGGGATCAGGATGATGGCGCCCGAGGCGATCGTGAACACCGCGATGATGCAGGCGGTCAGCGCGCCGAAGGTCACCAGCGGAATCGAGCCCTCGTAGGTCTTCTCCGCCTTGGCGATGACCAGCGTGCCGAGGAAGATGAAGCAGCCGATCAGCCCGCCGACGGCGAACAGGATGAGCCCGGCGTAGAACGCGGGCTTGGCCATCATCGGCGTGTACGAGGTCATCATCACGCTCGATTGACCCTGGAACACCGCGACGTTGGTCATGATCGCGCCGATCACCATCAGCGCGAACGCCACCCATCCCCAGCGCGGCGCGGCCAGCCGACATCGCAACAGCGTAGACGAGCAGAAGTAGAGGATCGCGATCTCGAAGAAGATCATCCAGAAGATCAGCATGTCGATGCCGTGCGCGGTCAGCGTCAGGTAGAACCATTCGGCATCCAGGATGTGCAGCCCGGGCACGCGCGTGAGCGCCACCAGCAGCGCCAGCACTCCGCCCAGGAGCAGGAACACCACGCCCGCGACGGCGTTGACCTTGATCAGCGCCTCGGCTTCGCGGTGATACTGCAGCCCCGAGCGCGGGTCGATACGAAAGCTTCCGATATCAGCCATGTCGCAGTCCCCGTCTTATTTGACGTACATGCGGCTCACCATCTGATGGTGGCCGATGCCGCAGTATTCGTTGCATACGATCGCGAAGCTTCCCGTCTTGTTCGGAGTCACCGTGATCACCATCTCGTAGCCCGGCACGATCTGCAGGTTGACGTTCTCCGGCTGCAGCGAGAAGCCGTGCTGATAGTCCATCGCCGATAGATGCAGGCGGTAGCTCTTGCCCTGCTCCAGCTCCAGGATCGGCCACCATTGCCACAGACGCCCGATCAGGTAGACGTCGCTGCCTGCGGGCGGATTCACCACCGGGATGTTCTGCTCGGTCTCGGTGCGCACCGTGTACTTGTCCACCATCTCCTGCGTCCTCGCCTGGAAATCCGCGGCGGAGATGCGATAGGCCTCGTTGGACAGGTTCTGCTTACCGAACACGTGCCAGTACGGCATCATGAAGAACAGCACCATCGACCAGACCAGCGCGATGGCGATCCACCACAGCTCGGTCTTTTCGATCGGTTCCTTCCACCACACCCGCCTGGCCGGCGGCAGTATCGAGCTCATGTGCGTGCTCCTCGCGTGCGCTCAGTTGGGAGGGGGTGCATTGGGAATGGTGGCGATCTCCATCACGCCCCACAGGATGTAGAGCACGGTCGGGATCGCCACGCCCAGGAACAGCAGCAGGAACGGGTTGTCCAGCAGGTGCTGCATCACCGGAATGGGCTCGTCGTCCTGTTCTTCGATCGCCTGCGATGCAGATTTCGGTTCGGCCATGTCGTCTGTCGCGCCGGGGGGCGGCGCCTCCCTTGTAGTTGATTCGCGCAAGAGCGCATTACTTTGATGACAACACGCTCGGCGCCGTCGACTGTACGCCGCAGGCATGAACGAGAAATTCACCTGGATTCAGTTTTTTCGCGGCACCGCCGGCGCGCTCATGCACACCGCATCGGGCTCTCCTGAATCTGGCTTCAGGGCTGCACGCGCATACTCTGCTATGGTCGCAACGTGACCGACGAGGCCGACATCCGCAGGTTGCGGCTGATCCGGGTACTGGCGCTGGCCGGTGTGCTGATCGTGCTGCTGGTGCTGAGCAGCAGCGCCCTGCTGCGCCTGCGCGCGCTCGGTCTGGGCTGTGCCGACTGGCCGACCTGCTACGGCCAGGCGCAAAGCGAGGCCGCAGGGCCCTCGCTCGCGCGTGTGCTGCATCGTTTTTCGGCCAGCCTGGCCGGCGCCAGCGTGATTGCCATCGGCGTGCTGGCAGTGAGCCGGCCGCGTCGCTTCGTGCGTGAGCTGACGATCACTGCGCTGATGCTGGTGTTGCTGGTGGCCCTGACCTTCCTGGGACGTGCCACCCCCGGTGCGCAGGTCCCGGCGGTGGCGTTGGGCAACGTCCTCGGTGGCATGTTGCTGGCAGCCCTGCTGGGCCACCTCGCGCTGCCCGCGCACCGCCAGGCGCCGGCCCCTTGCTGGCTGCGCGCCGCGGTCTGGAGCGCGCTGCTGCTCGCCTTCGCCCAGATCGCCCTGGGCGTGCTCACCAGCGCCAGCCACTCCGGCCTTGCCTGCCCGTTGCTGCCGCGCTGCAATGCCGATGCCTTCTTCCCAGGCTGGACATGGGCGGAATTCGATCCCTGGCGCGCCCCGGCAGCCAGTGCCGGCGTACATGCCGCGCATCGCATCGGCGGCCTGCTGCTTCTTGCCCTGGGCGGGCTGGTCGCGTGGGGTCTGCGGCGGCGCGCGCCGCCGCTCGCGCTCGGCCTGGGCCTGCTGCTGGCGGCGCAGAGCGTGCTGGGAATCGTCCTGGTGATCCGGCAGCTGCCGCTGGCCGCTGCCGTGGCACACAACTTCGCGGCCGCGCTGCTGCTCCTGACACTGGTGGCGGCCCAGCGTCTGACCGGCAGCGGAGAACCCTCGTGATCTAGATCAAGCCGGGCGGCGCGGAGCAGTGCACAATAGAGGCAACTTCCGACTGCCCAGCCCATGAAACAGGACATCAAGATCGAGGCCTTCCTCGCCAACCTCGCGTTGTTCAAGGAAGCGGCCGAAGACGAGCTCGAGCGTATCGCGCAGGGCACGCGCGTGGTCCACGCGCTGCGCGGTGAAACCCTGTTCCACAAGGGCGACCAGCCGGAGGGCTTTCATCTGGTGGTGTACGGACAGGTGAAGCTCGCCTTCACCTCCCCGCAGGGCGCGGAGAAGGTGGTCGAGCTGATCGGGCCGGGGATGAGCTTCGGCGAAGCGGTGATGTTCCTCGACAAGCCGCACGTGGTCTACGCGCAGACGCTGACCGATGCCATGCTGCTGCACGTGTCCATGGCCGCCGTGTTCAGCGAGCTCGAACGTAACCCCGGCTTCGCGCGCAAGATGCTGGGCGGGTTGAGCCGGCGCCTGCACAGCATCATCACCGACGTCGAGGCCTATTGCATGCATTCCGGCGCGCAGCGGGTCATCGGCTATCTGCTGCGCGACGCCGAGCAGGCCAAGGACGGGCGGGGCGTCGAAGTGGTCCTGCCCACCGGCAAGGGCGTGATCGCCTCGCGCCTGAACCTGACCCCGCAGCATTTCTCGCGCATCCTGCACGACCTGTCCGAAGCCGGGCTGGTACGCGTGGACGGCCGCACCATCCACATCACCGACATCGAACGCCTGCGCGCGGAGAGCTGAGCAGGCAGCGGCCGCGCCCCTGCTTACCCGCCGCCCTTCTCCGCGCGCACTTCGGCCTCGGCCTGCGCTTCGAGCTGCTTGTAGTCACGCGGCGGCTCGTGCAGCAGCTGCGCCCTGCCCTTCTCCACGCCCTTCACCAGCGCAACGACCGCCTCGTTGTACGGCACGGCCATGCCCAGCGCCTTGGCCTCGCGCACGATCGCACCATTGAGCGCA
>JAHCKU010000023.1 GCA_026125625.1 Burkholderiales bacterium
CGTTCGATCTGTTTCTGAAGATGGCAGGGCACATCATGCAGTGGGGCCTGGTAGTCCTCGCGCATCTCGCCGAACTGCCGCTGGCGGTCTGGGAGCAGCACGCCCCGATCGCCTGGACGGTGCCGGCAGCCGTGCTCGGCATCGGCTGGCTGCTGGCGCCGGCCGGCGTGCCGGCGCGCTGGCTGGGGCTGATCTCGTTGCTGCCATTGTTGCTGCTCCAGCCTGCGCGCCCGCATGCCGGAGAGGCGTGGCTGGACGTCCTCGATGTCGGTCAGGGTCAGGCAGTGCTGATCCGCACGCACGCACATGCACTGCTCTACGATACCGGACCGGCCTACCACGGCGAGGCTGGGGCCGGGGCACGCATCGTCGTTCCGAATCTGCGCGCCTTCGGCGTGCGCCGCCTGGACGGGCTCATCCTCAGCCACGACGACAATGATCACACCGGCGGAGCGGCTGCAGTACTGGATGCGTATCCGCAAAGCTGGGTGCTGAGCTCGGCGCCGCCGCATTCGCAGGCAAGCATTCCGTGGCCGCGCGGTGGGCGCTGCGTGCAGGGACAACGCTGGATGTGGGACGGGGTCGGATTCGAAATCCTGCATCCCGAGCGTGCGGACTATAATCGCAGCGCAGTGCGCGACAACGATCTCAGCTGCGTGCTGCGCGTGCGCAGCACGCATTACACGGTGCTGCTGAGCGGGGACATCGAGCGCGCCAGCGAGATGGCGCTGCTGCGCCGCGTGCCGGCGCAGTTGCGTGCAGATGTTCTGCTGGCGCCGCATCACGGCAGCGCCACGTCGTCCACCCTCGAATTTCTGCAACAAGTGCAGCCTCGAATCGCGATCTTCACCGTCGGTTACCGCAATCGCTTCGGCCATCCTGCGGCGGCAGTGCGGGAGCGCTATGCACGTCTGGGCATCGTCCAGCGCCGCTCGGATATCGATGGTGCGCTTGCGCTCAGGTTGGGCTCCGAGCTGTCGCTCAGTGCCTGGCGCGAAACGCATCCACGCTACTGGCAAGGACGCTGACCGGTGACCATTCAAGTGCGCGAAGCAGTGGCGCAATGGACCGCCGATGCCTGGCTGAGCGAGATGGCGGACAAGGTCGCCGCGGCCGATATGCCCTCCCTGACCGAGGCGCTGGCGCTGGCGCGTGCGCTGTATCCGGCGGCGGCCAGGGTGGAGGGAGAGGCTGCCCTGGCGCACTGGTGCGATGTCGCGGCGATCCTCGCCGACCTGCACATGGATACCGAGACGCTGGCCGCCGCCGTTCTCGGCGCGTTGCCCGGGCTCACGGTGGACTTCTCGCAGCGCGTCGGCGCCATCCTCGGACCGGGCGTGGCACGCCTGCTCGAGGGCGTGGGGCGGATGGCGCAGATGCGTGGACTGCGCAGCAAGGTGGAAGGCGCAAGCCGGCCCGAGGAGCGCGCCGCACAGCTGGAGTCGCTGCGCAAGATGCTGCTGGCGATGGTGCAGGACATCCGCGTGGTGCTGATCGCGCTGGCCGACCAGACGCGTCGCCTGCGCTATCTGGCGGCGCAGGGCGACGAAGATGCGCGGCAGGCGGCGGCGCGCGACACCTTCGACGTGTTTGCGCCACTGGCGAACCGCCTGGGTGTGTGGCAGCTGAAGTGGGAACTGGAGGATCTGGCCTTCCGCTGTTCCTCGCCCGAGATCTATCGCTCCATTGCCAGGCAGCTGGACGAGAAGCGTCAGGACCGCGAGTCCTTCATCGCGCAGGTCACCGAACGCCTGCGCGCCGAACTGCGTGCGGCCAACATAGCGGCCGAGGTGAACGGTCGGCCCAAGCACATCTACAGCATCTATCGCAAGCTGTCACGCAAGGACCTCTCGCTGGCGGAGGTGTTCGACATCCGCGGGGTGCGGGTGCTGGTGAACGATGTCAAGGACTGCTACGCCGTGCTGGGCCTGGTGCACAGCATCTGGACGCCGCTGGCACGCGAGTTCGACGACTACATCGCCAGGCCCAAGCCGAACAACTACCGCTCCTTGCACAGCGCGGTGGTGGGTCCGGACGGCAAGATATTGGAAGTGCAGATCCGCACGCACGAGATGCACCGGCAGTGCGAATATGGCGTCGCCTCGCACTGGCGCTACAAGGAGCAGAGCCCCGCCGGGGGCGCTGCCCGGAACAAGGAGGCGCAGTTCGACGAGCGCGTGGGCTGGCTGCGGCAGATCCTCGAATGGCGTGATGGCCTGGCCAACGTGGCCGACCTGGCCGAGCATTTCCGCAACGACCTGTTCGAGGAAACCGTCTATGTCCTGACACCGCAGGGGCGGGTGATCGATCTGCCGGCGGGATCGACGCCGGTGGACTTCGCCTACCACGTGCATTCCGAGCTCGGCCATCGTTGCCGCGGCTCAAAGGTGGACGGACGCATGGTTCCGCTTACCCATGCGCTGGCCAACGGCAATACGGTGGAGATCATCGCAGCCAGCAGCGGTAGCCCGAGCCGCGACTGGCTCAACCCCGAACTCGGCTACATCCACAGCTCGCGGGCGCGAGCCAAGGTGCGGCAGTGGTTCAACAGCCAGAACCTGGAGACCGCCATTGCGCAGGGACGCCAGATGCTGGAGAAGGCGCTGCAGCGCGAGGGCCAGACGGCGCTCGGCCTGGAACGCCTGGCGGCACAGCTGGGATTCACCCGGGTGGAGGAAATGCTGGCGGCCCTGGGCCGAAGCGAAGTGGGTGCGCGGACGCTCCTGACAGCCATCCAGGCCCTGGGCACGCCGGGAACCGCTGCCCTCGCCCAGCCGCCGGCCTCCGCTGTGCCAACAGCGGGCACCCCTCCGGCTACCCGGCCGGGTGATACGCAGAAAGTCCTTGTCGTTGGTGTGGACAAGCTGTTGACCGGGCTTGCGCGCTGCTGCAAGCCGGCACCGCCCGATCCCATCATCGGCTTCGTTACGCGCGGCAAGGGAGTATCCGTGCACCGCCGCAGTTGCTCGAACGTCGCACGGCTGCCGGCCGAGCGGCTGATCGAGGCGCAATGGAGCGCCGATGCGCAGTCGGGGCGTTTTCCGGTGGACATCGAGGTGGAAAGCGCTGGAGAGACCGACGTCATGCACGGCCTGCTCGAGGTGCTGGGGAAGGAGCGGGTGCGGGTGCTGGCTGCACGCAGCGTGATGCGTCTGCATATGAACAGGTATCTGCTCTCGGTCGAAGTCGCCGGGCTCACGCAGCTGCAGCCCCTGATTCGACAGCTGCTCGATCTGCCGGGAATCAGCGCCGTGCGCCGGCGCTGAGTCGTCACCGTTACCAATTCGACACGGCCGGCGCCGCCGGCTGCAGCGCCTAAAGTTCGTCCTCCGACCGGTCGTTACAAGGTGCCGTCCTGACGCCATTCAGCGGCGTCGATCCCGACAACACGAGAACGACGAGCTTGCGCACCTCCGAATTGCACCGCCGTACCCTGCTCCGGGGCATGGGCATATCCGGTTTCGTCCTGATCGGCTCCGTGCTGCTGGCGCCGCCGGGTGCACGCATGTCGATAGCATTCTCGGTGCTCATCCTCAGCCTCGCCTGGGTGATATTGGTGTGGCGCGAAAACCGCACGCAGACGGTACCGACGGCACTCCCGAGCACCGAGGTCCAGCCCGTAATCCCCGGATTGGTCGAGGAGATGAAAGCATGTCGGGAAGAGCTGCGCAGCCAATTCGAATTCATTCGTGCCGATACCGATCGGGTACGTCAAATCCTGTCGGACGCGATTGGTGGCCTGATCCAGGCATTCCGGGGCATGGCCGAGCAGTCGGCGAGGCAGCGTGATCTGGCGGTTCGCGCGGCGACCGGACAAATCACCGAAGACAGCAAAGAGATCACCTTTGAGCGTTTCGTTCAGGATACCGAAGACACGCTGCGCACGTTCGTGGACAGCACCATCAACTCGAGCCATCGAGGCATGGTTCTGGTGGAGCGGATCGATAGCGTGAAACAGCAACTGGCTGATGTGAAGGTGATTCTGGGCGAGATCGAGAGCATCGCCAAACAGACCAATCTGCTGGCGCTCAACGCCGCCATCGAAGCGGCACGAGCGGGAGAGATGGGGCGCGGGTTTGCTGTCGTGGCCGATGCCGTGCGCGACCTGTCCGGTCGAACCGGCCAGTTCAGCAGCGAGATTCGAACCTGCATGCACCGCGTGGAAGGCTCCATCCGCGATACGGAAGACGACATCAACCGCATGGCGTCGACCGACATGAACTTCGCTCTGACGGCGAAGGCTCGGGTGGAAACGACCATGCAGGAGATCGCGGTGGTCAATGTCCGCGTTGCGCAGATGGTGGACGAGATTGGTGGGCTGGCGACGAGCCTGACCCAGGACGTCGACGATTCGGTGCGCAGTCTGCAATTTCAGGACATCACCTCGCAGCTGCTGCAGCACGTGCAGCGGCGCGCTAGTGCGGTCGAGCTGATTGCGCAGACGCTCTCCAACATGAATGCACAAGGCGTGCGCAACGTCGAAGAGCAGGCGGAGGAACTGAACGCGGTGCTGGCGGAGGCGCGCACCATGACCGCGCATAACCCCGTCAGCCAATCCAACGTGGGTGCGGGCGACGTAGATTTGTTTTGATTTGGAGAACAGCGTGGCGAAAACGGTTCTTACAGTAGATGATTCGGCCTCGATCCGGCAGATGGTGGCGTTCACCCTAACCGGGGCCGGCTATCAAGTGGTCGAGGCGGTGGACGGACAGGATGGCCTGGACAAGGCCAAGGCACGCAACGTGGATCTGGTGCTGACCGACCAGAACATGCCGCGTATGGATGGCCTCACTCTGATCAAGTCGCTGCGCGCGCTGCCCCAGTACAAGGCGGCGCCCATCCTCGTGCTCACCACCGAGGCCAGCGACAACATGAAGCAGCAGGGCAAGGCGGCCGGCGCGACCGGCTGGCTGGTGAAACCCTTCGATCCGCCCAAGCTGCTGGAGGTGGTGAAGAAGGTATTGGGCTGAGGCGGGGGGCCCCCATGGACGTCAGCCAGTTCCACGCGACCTTCTTCGAAGAGGCGAACGAGCACCTCGAAAGTCTCGAGAGCCTGCTGCTGTCGCTCGATCTGAGCGCGCCCGATCCGGAGCAGCTCAACGCGATCTTCCGTGCAGCGCATTCGATCAAGGGTGGAGCTGCCACCTTCGGCTTTCGTGACGTTGCCAACCTGACACACGCGCTGGAGACCCTGCTCGACAGGCTGCGCAAGCAGGAGCTGCTTCCCACTCAGGAAATGGTGGACGCGCTGTTGGTAGGCGGTGATGTTCTGCGCTCACAGCTGGCGGCGCATCGCGGGCAGGGCAGCGCCGACGAGGCCGCTGCAGAAGCCGTGCGCGTGCGCATCGAGCGCCTTGCCGAGATAGAGAGCGCACCGGTTGCGCCAGTGGTGATCGATCTGCCGGAGCCGCAGTTGCGGCGGACCATCCGTTTCCGTGCAGCGCTCACGCAGGAAGTCGTCGACAACCTGCTTGGCGAACTGCGTGCACTGGGCACTCTGGAAGTCCTGACAGAGCCCGCCCGCGCGCGGGGCAAGAGCGGCAAGCGCAAGGGTGCCTGGGTGCTGGCTCTTACCGCGCGTGCGCAGGCCACCGAGCTGGAAGAGCTGCTGCAATTCGTGATTCAGCCGGAGGAGCTGGAAGTGGGCGAAGGAGAACCGGCACCATCGGCGGCTGCGTCGGTCGAGGATGCCGGCTTCGGCCTGTTCGAGGACGCCCCGGGCACTCCCGCCGCCGATCCGGGCTATGGCTTCTTCACCGAGCTGCCGACAGGCGAACAGGTACACGCGCAGGGCTACGGTTTTTTCGATACGGCACCCGGTGTCTCCGAGGCTGCCGCCCCGGCGCCGGTGGACAAGACACCGGCCGCAGCGGCATCTCCAGCCAAGGTCGTGCCCATGACCGGGAGCGAATCTTCGTCCATCCGGGTAAGCGTGGAGAAGGTCGACCAGCTGATCAACCTGGTCGGCGAGCTGGTCATCACGCAGGCGATGCTGGCACAGACCTCCCTGCAGCTGGATCCCACGCAACACGGCCGGCTGGCCGAGGGGATGGCACAGCTGGAGCGCAACACCCGTGATCTGCAGGAGGCGGTGATGTCGATCCGCATGCTGCCGATCGCGTTCGTATTCAGCCGTTTCCCGCGCCTGGTGCGTGACCTGGCCTCGAAGCTGGGCAAGCGCGTGGAGCTGAAAACGGTAGGTGAGGGCACCGAGCTGGACAAGGGCGTGATCGAGAAGATCGCCGATCCCCTTACCCATCTGGTTCGCAACAGCCTCGATCACGGCATCGAGTCGCCAGCGGACCGGCGTGCGGCCGGCAAGCCGGAAACCGGAACCATCACCCTGCGCGCCTTTCATCAGGGCGGCAGCATCGTCATCGAGGTGAGCGACGATGGCGGCGGTCTGCACCGCCAGCGCATCCTGGACAAGGCGCGCAGCCGCGGCATGCAGGTGGCCGACGACATGCCGGACCAGGACGTGTGGCAGCTGATCTTCGAACCGGGCTTCTCCACTGCCGAGGTGGTGAGTGACGTATCCGGGCGTGGTGTAGGCATGGACGTGGTCAAGCGCAACATCCAGGCCGCCGGAGGACGTGTCGATCTCAGCTCCGTTCCCGGCCAGGGAACGCGGATATCGATCCGCCTGCCGCTGACATTGGCGATCCTCGACGGCATGTCGATCGCGGTGGGCAAGGAGATCTTCATCGTCCCGCTGGGCTTCGTCGTGGAATCGCTGCAGCCGAAGGCGCAGGACATCCGCACTATCAGCGGGGAATGCATCATGGTCAAGGTCCGCGGAGACTACCTTCCGGTAGTTCCCCTGGCCAGGCTGTTCAACCTGCCGTCCGAGGTGGTCGACCCGGCAGGCGGCATCCTTGTCATTCTCGAAGCGGAAGGTGCGCGCGTCGCGCTGGCCGTCGACGAACTGGTCGGCCAGCATCAGATCGTCATCAAGAGCCTGGAGGCCAACTATCGGCGGGTACCCGGGATATCCGGCGCCACCATCATGGGCGACGGCAAGGTCGCCCTCATTCTGGATGCTGCCGCACTGGTCAGGAGTTCCCGGAATCTGTCGTTAATCGCAGCATAGATGCACGCAGTTGAGTGATCCCATGAAAAGGAGTGTGCAGTGACACAGTCTCTCGTCTCGGCTCCCGGCGCCTCGGAAGCTCCGGTCGCCGCGTCGGTTCTCGCCTCGCGCGAGTTCCTGACCTTCCGCCTCGGCAGCGAGGAGTACGGCATCGATATCCTCAAGGTGCAGGAGATCAGGGGATACGACGCGGTTACCAAGATCGCCAACACGCCGGAGTTCATCAAGGGCGTGATCAATCTGCGCGGGACGATCGTTCCGATCGTCGATATGCGCATCAAGTTCAATCTGGGCAATGTCGAGTACGACCAGTTCACGGTTGTGATCGTCCTGAATCTGGCAAATCGCATCGTGGGCATGGTGGTCGACAGCGTCTCCGACGTGATCACCCTCGCGGCGGAACAGGTCCGACCTGCGCCCGAGTTTGCCGCATCGATCAACACCAGCTTCATACGGGGATTGGGGTCGCTCGAAGAGCGCATGCTGATCCTGGTCGACATCGAAGATTTGCTCACCAGCCCGGACATGGGCCTGTTCGAGCAGGTTCACTAGACAGCTTGGGACAGTGATCGGCCGGTTTCGCCGCGACGATCGCCGGAATCACGTTCATCAGAGTTCAGGAGTCAAGCCATGACGCAGGTCAAGAGGAAGCAAGCAGCACCGAAAGGTTCGCAGGCAGGTCAAAATCAGGAAAGCCGGGCGCAGTTGGCCGCGATCAGCAAGGCCCTGTCGCTGGTCGAATTCTCGCCCGATGGCAAGGTGCTGGATGCCAACGACAACTTCCTGACCCTGCTCGGTCATACGCTGGATGAGGTGCGGGGCCAGCACTATTCGATGTTCGTCGATCCCGCGCACCGCAGCAACCCCGAGCACCGTGCCTTGTGGGACAAGCTGGGGCGCGGCGAGGCGGCTGCGGCTCAGATCCGGCGTGTCGGCGCAGACGGGAAAGAGGTGTGGATGCACGTGTCCTGCAGCCCAGTGCTCGACGCCGCCGGCGGCGTGCTGAAGGTGGTCGAGGCGGGCGTGGATCTGAGCGATGCGCGCCGCGAGCTGGATGAGGTGCGCACCGAACTGGAAGTGCGCACCAAGATCATGAACGAGACCAGCATCGTCTCGGAGGCCGATCTCAAGGGTGACATTCTGTCGATCAACGACAAGTACATCGAGATCTCCAAGTACAACCGCGAAGAGCTGATCGGCAGCCCGCACAGCATCACCCGCCACCCCGACATGCCCAAGGAGGTGTTCAAGAGCCTGTGGGGCACCATCGGCCGCGGCAACCTGTTCCGCGGTGTCATCAAGAACCGCGCCAAGGACGGCACGCCGTACTACGTGGACGCGGTCATCGCGCCATTCATGGGTAAGAACGGCAAGCCGCGGAAGTACCTGGGTGTGCGCTACGACATCACCCAGGCCGAGATCGAGCGCCAGAACATGAAAGGCATGCTCGATGCACTGAACAAGTCGTTCGCGGTCATCGAATTCGATCTCAAAGGCAACATTCTGACGGCGAACGAGGCGTTTCAGACGACGCTAGGCTACACGCTGGAGGAGATCAAAGGTCAGCATCACAGCCTGTTCGTCGAGCCCGCCTATCGCGCCAGTTCCGAATATCGCCTGTTCTGGGACAAGCTCGCCCGCGGCGATTACGACGCAGGGCAATACAAGCGCATCGGCAAGGGCGGCCGGGAAGTCTGGATTCAGGCCAGCTACAACCCAATCATGGACGAGATGGGGCGGCCGTTCAAGGTCGTCAAGTACGCCACCGACATTACCGCCGAGCGGCTGCGTACCGCCGATTTCGAGGGCCAGCTTGCCGCCATCGGCAAGGCCCAGGCGGTCATCGAGTTCAAGCTCGACGGCACCGTCATCACCGCCAACGACAACTTCTGCCGCACCCTCGGCTACCAAATCGAAGAGATTCGCGGCAAGCATCACAGCCTGTTCGCCGATCCGGTATACGCGGCCAGCCCCGAGTACCGCCACTTCTGGGAGAAGCTCGGTCGCGGCGAATACGACGCCGGGCAGTACAAGCGCATCGGCAAGGGCGGCCGGGAAGTCTGGATCCAGGCCAGCTACAACCCGATCATGGACATGGACGGCAAGCCGTTCAAGGTGGTCAAGTATGCTGCTGACGTCACCGAGCAGGTGCGCAATGCGCAGGCGCTGGAGCAGGCTGTCGACCAGACCAGGGATGCGACCTCCGCCGCGGCCGAAGGCGATCTGACCCGCCGCATTCCGCTCGAAGGCAAGTCCGGCTCGATCGAGGCGTTGTGCGCCGGCGTGAACTCGGTGCTCGACAGCATGGCCGAGGTCGTGGTTCAGATCAAGCAGTCGAGCCAGACCATCAACATGGCGGCCAAGGAGATCGCGCAAGGCAACGCCGATCTGTCCCAGCGTACCGAGGAACAGGCTTCCTCTCTGGAAGAGACCGCTTCGAGCATGGAAGAGCTGACTTCCACCGTGAAGCAGAATGCCGAGAATGCGCGGCAGGCCAATCAGCTCGCCATCGGCGCCTCTGACGTGGCAGTCAAGGGCGGTGATGTGGTGGGCCAGGTGGTACACACGATGGATGCGATCAACGAGTCCTCGCGCAAGATCGTCGACATCATCTCGGTGATCGACGGCATTGCCTTCCAGACTAATATCCTGGCGCTCAACGCCGCGGTCGAGGCTGCGCGCGCTGGGGAGCAGGGGCGCGGCTTTGCCGTGGTGGCCACCGAAGTGCGCAACTTGGCGCAGCGCAGCGCGGCTGCGGCCAAGGAGATCAAGACCTTGATCTCCGATTCGGTGGAGAAGGTGGGCAATGGCTCCAAGCTGGTCGAACAGGCCGGCAAGACCATGGAAGAGATCGTGACTTCCGTGAAGCGGGTCACCGACATCATGAGCGAGATCAGCGCCGCTTCGCTGGAGCAGACCTCGGGCATCGAGCAGGTCAACCAGGCGGTGACGCAGATGGACGAAGTCACCCAGCAGAACGCTGCGCTGGTGGAGCAGGCGGCGGCAGCGGCCGAGTCGCTGGAGGAACAGGCACAGGCCCTGGTGCAGTCGGTGGTGGTGTTCAAGGTGTCGGAGGACGACGCGGAGTTCGTCGAGCGTCGTGGTCCGAACCGGGCGACCAATGTCGAGCGCCTGCCTGCTGCCGGCGCTGCAGCAAAGGCCAAGCCGGCAGCAGATGCCAAGCCGGCGCGACCGGCCCCTGCCGCGAAGAAGGTGGCGAATTCCGGCGATAACGAGTGGCGGGAGTTCTGAGAAAAGCAGTATCGGGAATCATCGTGCCGAGGTCGATCCGCCATTGAGCTGATCGACCCGGCGGACCCGACGCCGCCGCCCGATGCGCGCGCAGTGACCCTGCGTTGCGTGTCGGGTATCAGAGGTACGCATCTGTTTGGACGGATGCGGCCGCCTCCCACCAAGCTCGAGATCACGCAGGAAAATGAAGGGATCCGCGGCACCGGCTGTAGCGCTCACCGGTAACGGTGACAGGGAATTCGAGTTTTCGGATCAGGATTTCGACCGCATTCGTCGCCTCATCTATCAGCGCGCCGGGATTTCGCTGAGCGAGGCCAAGCGGGACATGGTCTACAGTCGCCTGGCGCGCAGACTGCGCGTGCTGGGCATGCGCCGCTTCAGCGAGTACTTGCAGATGCTGCAGGAGGAAGGCGGCGATGACGAGTGGGAGGCGTTCACCAATGCGCTGACCACGAATCTGACATCGTTCTTCAGGGAAGCGCACCACTTCCCCATCCTTGCCGAACACGTTCTCAAGAATGCACGACGCCCGAGCACGATCTGGTGTTGTGCGTCGTCCACCGGAGAGGAGCCGTATTCGATCGCGATGACGGTGGTCGAAGCTTTCGGCAGCTTTACTCCGCCGGTGAACATCGTGGCCACCGACATCGATACCCAGGTGCTGAATCGTGCAGAAGCCGGGGTCTACCCGATGGAACGGCTGGACAAGCTGGGTTCGGAACGTGTGCGCCGGTTCTTCCTGAAGGGATCGGGTGCACGTGACGGGCATGCCAAGGTTCGCCCGGAACTGCAGAGACTGATTACGTTCAGACGCATCAATCTCCTCGATGCGGACTGGTTCATACGTGGGCCGTTGGATGTGATCTTCTGTCGGAACGTGATGATCTACTTCGACAAGCAGACTCAGGCGAAGATCCTGCGGCGCTTCGCGCCGTTGATGCACGAGGAGGGGCTGTTGTTCGCCGGGCATTCCGAAAGCCTGTTCCACGTTTCCGATGTATTCCAGCTGCTGGGTAGAACGGTATATCGCCTGACCGGTGCGCAATCTGCCGCGCGCGGAAGAGGTGACGATGAGTGAACTCGCGGTAACCGCGCTGGCGAGCAATCGATACTTCGACCGGAATTTTTCGTCGGAGGCCGTCAAGATTCTTCCCGGCGAATATTTCGTCGCGCAATCCAACCTCGTGCTGGTCACCGTTCTTGGCTCCTGCGTGTCTGCGTGCATTCGTGATCCGGGTATGGGGATCGGCGGGCTCAACCATTTCATGCTGCCCCAGTCCGGGCAGGCCGATGAGGTCGCTGGAACGTCCGCACGCTATGGCATTCACGCCATGGAACTGCTGATCAATCAACTGATCAAGCTCGGGGCGCGCCGCTCGAACCTGGAGGCCAAAGTCTTCGGGGGCGGTAACGTGCTGAGCGGGCTCACCACCACCGATGTCGGCGCCCGTAACGCCGCATTCGTTCTGGACTTCCTGGCGACTGAGAAGATACGAGTGCCTGCCAAGGATCTCGTCGGACCTTATCCACGCAAGATCTACTTCTTCCCGGCCACCGGAAAGGTCCTGGTCAAGACGCTCAAGACTCTGCATAACAGCACGATCGTCGAGCGCGAACGTCACTATCGCAAACGCATCGAGAGCGCGCCGGTCAGCGGCGACGTGGAGTTGTTCCTATGAATATGGCGGCTACGGAGAAGGGAAAGAAGGGAAAGATCAAGGTGCTGATCGTCGACGACTCCGCCATGATCCGCAAGCTGCTGAGCGAGATCGTGAACGCGCAGGCCGACATGACCTGCGTCGGTGCCGCGCCCGATCCGATCGCGGCACGGGAAATGATCCGCAATCTCGATCCTGATGTCCTCACGCTCGACGTGGAGATGCCGAAGATGGACGGCCTGAGCTTCCTGGAGAAGCTGATGCGGCTGCGGCCGATGCCGGTGGTGATGGTTTCCACTCTGACGCAGCGCGGATCGGAGATGACACTGCGAGCGCTCGAACTGGGTGCCGTGGACTTCGTTGCCAAGCCCAAGCTGGATATCGCGCGGGGATTGGAAGGCTATGCCGAGGAGATCGCCGCAAAGATTCGCGTCGCTGCCCGCTCCCGTCCACGGCGAATGACGCCGACGACCGTCATCGCGCCCAGCCTCAAGGCCGATGCGGTCCTCCCGCACTTGAGTGGACGCGTGACCTCGACCGAGAAAGTGATCGCCATCGGGGCATCCACCGGTGGGACCGAAGCGCTCAAAGCGGTGCTGAGCGCGCTGCCGCCCGACAGCGCGGGCGTGGTGGTCGCGCAACACATGCCGGAAGGCTTCACGCGCTCGTTTGCCGAACGGCTGGACAGCGTGTGCCGCATCCGCGTCAAGGAGGCTGAAAACGGCGAACGTGTCCTGCCTGGTCATGGTTACATCGCGCCCGGCCATTCGCATCTTCTGCTCAAGCGCGATGGCGCCAACTACGTGTGCGAGCTCAATCAAGGGCCACTGGTGAATCGCCATCGTCCGTCGGTAGACGTGCTGTTTCGTTCGGTGGCGAACGCGGCAGGCAGGAATGCGATTGGCGTGATCCTGACCGGCATGGGCAAGGATGGTGCCCAGGGACTGCTCGAACTGCGTCAGGCCGGCGCGCACACGGTCGCCCAGGACGAAGCCACTTGTGTCGTCTTCGGTATGCCGCGCGAAGCGATCCAGCTCGGCGCCGCGGTTGAAGTGCTGGCGCTTGGCGCCATCGCCGGGCATGTGGTGCAGTCGTTGGGTACCGGCCGGCAGATCCGGATCTAGGAAACCACTGCACTCCGGCTGGCCGGCTCAAGAAAGACCGGCGCCAGCCGATCAATCGAACCGTTCGCAGAACAAGGAGGCGGAGCAGTCATGCAGGCAAACGTGGAAACCATGCACGATCACGTCCGGATCAGCCTGAACGGGCGCTTCGACTTCAGTGCGCATCGCATCTTCCGTGAGTCATACGCCCCCTCGCTGGAGTCGAAGGAGATCAAGGAGGTCGAAATCGACTTGGGATCGGTGGATTATCTCGACAGCTCGGCGCTCGGGATGCTGCTCATGCTGCGCGAGAAGGCGCAGGCGGTGAACAAAAGCGTGTCGTTGTCCAACTGCCAGCAGGCGGTGCGGCAGGTCCTGGACATCGCGAACTTCTCCAAGCTGTTCGCCATTCGCTAAGGTAGCGGCCAAGCCTCTGGAGCGTACCCCTCTCATTGGGCTACAATCCGGTTCGACAGGCGCGTAGCTCAGCTGGTTAGAGCACCACCTTGACATGGTGGGGGTCGTTGGTTCGAGTCCAATCGCGCCTACCAAGCATACCCGAGCAGCAGGCCCGGTCAGCTTTCCGGTCGGTAAGGCTCAGGCCCGGGTCTTGACTTGAAAACAGTCTGCGGAAAAAGTGCGGTTCACCGCACTTTTTTTTCGTCATCTGCCCAGGCCATGGTAACTATCCGACTACCCGACGGCTCTTCTCGATCGTTCGATCAGCCGCCCACCCTCGCCCAGATCGCGGCCAGCATCGGCCCGGGACTGGCGCGTGCGGCGATCGCCGCGAAACTGAACGGCCGCCAAGTGGATCTGTCCCGTACCGTCGAGACCGACGCGGAGGTGGCGTTGATCACGGAAAAGGATCCGGAGGCGCTCGAGGTTATCCGTCACTCCACCGCGCATCTGCTGGCCCATGCGGTGAAAGAGCTTTTCCCCGAGGCCCAGGTCACCATCGGCCCGGTGGTCGAGGACGGCTTCTACTACGACTTTTCCTACAAGCGCCCGTTCTCTCCCGACGATCTGGCGGCCATCGAGAAGCGCATGGCCGAGATCGCCGGCCGCAATCTGCCGGTGCAGCGTGAGGTCTGGGAGCGCTCGGACGCGGTGCGCTTCTTCAAGGACCAGGGCGAGCACTACAAGGCGCAGATCATCGAGAGCATTCCCGGAGAGGAAACCATCACGCTCTATCGACAGGGGGACTTCGTCGATCTATGCCGCGGACCGCATGTTCCTTCCACCGGCAAGCTGCGGGTGTTCAAGCTGATGAAGCTGGCCGGTGCCTACTGGCGAGGAGATGCGCGCAACGAGATGCTGCAGCGGATCTACGGCACGGCCTGGATCAAGAAGGAAGACCTGGAGGGCCACCTGCACCGCCTGGAAGAGGCGGAGAAGCGCGACCACCGCAAGCTCGGGCGCCAGCTCGACCTGTTCCATCTGCAGGACGACGCGCCCGGAATGGTTTTCTGGCACCCCAAGGGCTGGGTTATCTGGCAGCAGATCGAGCAGTACGTACGCCGGCGGCTGGCGCGTGGCGGCTACCAGGAGGTGCGCACGCCGCTGGTGCTTGACCGCAGCCTGTGGGAGCGGTCCGGGCATTGGGAGAACTATCGCGATCACATGTTCACCACCAGCTCCGAAGAGCGGGACTATGCGGTGAAACCAATGAATTGCCCGGGGCATATCCAGATCTACAATCAGGGCATCAAGAGCTATCGCGACTTGCCGCTGCGCTTGGCGGAGTTCGGCTCCTGTCACCGCAACGAGCCCTCGGGGGCACTGCATGGCATCATGCGCGTGCGCGGATTCGTGCAGGACGATGCACATATCTTCTGCACCGAGGAGCAGGTCGGCGGCGAGGCGGCCGGGTTCATCGATCTGCTGCGGCAGATCTATCGTGATTTCGGTTTCGAGGAGATCCTGATCAAGCTCGCCACCCGTCCGGCCAAGCGCATCGGCACGGATGAGGCCTGGGATCGGGCCGAGCAGGCCCTCGGTCTGGCACTGGATCAGAAAGGTCTGAGCTGGCAGACCTCACCCGGCGATGGCGCCTTCTACGGGCCGAAGATCGAATTCTCGCTCAAGGACAGCATCGGCCGGGTATGGCAGTGCGGCACCCTCCAGCTCGATTTCTCGCTCCCGCAGCGCCTGGGAGCCGAGTACGTGGCCGAGGACAACACCCGCCGGGTACCGGTGATGCTGCATCGGGCCATCCTCGGATCGCTGGAACGCTTCATCGGGATTCTGATCGAGCACCACGCCGGATCCATGCCGATGTGGCTGGCTCCGGTGCAGGCGATGGTGATGAACATCACCTCGGCACAGACCGCCTTCTGTGCCGAGGTTGCCGAACGCTTGTGCGAAGCTGGGGTGCGCGCCGAGACGGACTTGAGAAACGAGAAAATTAGCTATAAAATCCGAGAACATAGTCTTCAGAAGCTGCCATACCTCCTGGTCGTGGGCGACAAGGAGGTGGCTGCGCGAGCCGTGGCCGTGCGGGCTCGGGGAGGCGCCGATCTCGGGCAACTGTCGCTGGACAGCCTGATCGAGCGCCTTGGGGCGGAAGCCGCCCCACCCGACAGCGCGGCCTGAATTTTTTTAGGAGGATTGTCGTATCGCTCAGGATCGGGACGCGCGGATCAACCAAGAGATCACTGCGCCGGAAGTCCGTCTGGTTGGCGTGGACGGTGAGCAAATCGGTGTCGTCGGCCTGGCTGCCGCGCAGCGCATGGCTGAAGAGGCGGAGGTCGATCTGGTCGAGATCGCTCCCACTGCGAAACCGCCCGTTTGCCGCTTGATGGACTACGGGAAGTTCAAGTACCAGGAAAGCAAGAAGCGGCACGAGGCCAAGCTCAAGCAGAAGCAGATCCAGCTCAAGGAGGTCAAGTTCCGGCCTGGGACGGACGAGGGTGACTACCAGATCAAGCTGCGCAATCTGATCCGGTTTCTCGAGGAAGGCGACAAGGCGAAAATCACATTGCGGTTCCGGGGGCGTGAAATGGCGCACCAGGAATTCGGCGTCAAGCTCCTGGAGCGCGTGCGTACCGATCTCGATCCGTACGGCGTGGTTGAGCAGATGCCAAGGTTGGAGGGCCGTCAGATGGTGATGGTGTTGTCACCGAAGAAGAAGGCGGCTCATTGAAGGGTTCCGGCTGCGGCCGGGACGAAAAACAAGTGACGTCGCGGTATCCAAGTGCGCAGACGCGCCACCCGTCGTCATGCCAAACAGGAGTACAGCAATGCCGAAGATGAAGACCAAGAGCGGCGCCGCCAAGCGTTTCCGAACGCTGGGTGGCGGCGGTGTCAAGCGCAGCCAGGCTTTCCTGCGCCACATTCTTACCAAGAAAAGCACCAAGCGTAAGCGTCACCTGCGCGGTACGACCAACGTACATCCTTCCGACGTGCGCGCCATCAAGGCGATGCTGCCCTATAGCTGAGGAGCTACGCCGATGCCAAGAGTAAAACGTGGAGTAACGGCGCGTGCGCGCCATCGGAAGGTCCTGGATCAGGCCAAGGGCTATCGCGGCCGGCGCAAGAACGTCTTCCGTGTTGCCAACGAAGCGGTGATGAAGGCAGGGCAGTATGCTTATCGTGATCGCCGCCGTCGCAAACGTGATTTCCGGGCCTTGTGGATCGCCCGTATCAATGCTGCTGCGCGCGAGTGCGGACTGTCCTACAGCGCCTTCATGAATGGTCTGAAGAAGGCCTCGGTGGAACTCGATCGCAAGGTCCTGGCCGATCTTGCCGTGTTCGACAAGGCTGCATTCGAGAAGATTGCCCAGCAGGCCAAGGCCAGCCTCGGTATCTGAGGGAAACCACACCCAGGAGAAGGAGGCCGAAAAGCCTCCTTTTTTGTTCCGGCATCGAACATGACCGCGCATGCTCCAGATCCATCGGCGGACCTCGATCGCCTCGTAGCCGAGGCGGTCGCGTCGTTCGATCGTACCCAGTCCCCAGCCGAACTGGAGCAGGTCAAGGCCCGCTACCTGGGCAAGGCTGGCGTGCTGAGCGAACTGCTCAAGGGACTCGGACGTGTGCCCGCGGATCAGCGTCCCGCCGCCGGCAGCCGTATCAATGGCGCGAAG
>JAHCKU010000230.1 GCA_026125625.1 Burkholderiales bacterium
AGGTGGGCAGTGTCACTCAGTGCCGGCCTGCGCCGGGACGACGGCAAACGACTCCGTCATGCCATTCCCGGAGTGACGACAAACGACCGTCATGCCGGCGGAAGCCGGCATCCAGCCACTGAAAATATCCGCGGTGACGATTCCTTCCTCAATCCTCGTGCACTGGCACTTTGTGTTGTGCCACCAGCTGCTGCTGCACGTTCGGCGGCACTGGCTCGTAGTGGCTGAATTCGACGCTGTACGAACCTTGTCCGCCGCTGTACGACTTCAGGCGTGAGCCGTAGCCGTTCAGCTCCGACAGCGGCACCTGTCCGCGCACGCCGGCCAGTCCGCCAGGCAGCGCCTGCGTACCGGCGACGTGCCCGCGCTTGGAGGACAGATCGCCGGTGACGTCGCCGATGTTCGTCTCCGGTACGTTCACCTGGATGTTGACGATCGGCTCCAGCACGATCGGGCGGGCCTTGGTCACCGCGTCCAGGAATGCCTTGCGTCCGGCGGCAACGAAGGCGACTTCCTTCGAGTCCACCGGATGCGACTTGCCGTCGTACACGGTTACGCGCACGTCCTGCAGCGGGTAGCCGGAGATGGCGCCGGACTGCATCACCTGCTGCACGCCTTTCTCGACCGCAGGAATGAACTGACCCGGAATGACGCCGCCCTTGACGGCATCCACGAACTCGAAACCCTGGCCGCGCTCGAGCGGCTCGATGCGCAGGAAGACCTCGCCGAACTGGCCGGCGCCGCCGGTCTGTTTCTTGTGACGGCAGTGTCCTTCGGCCTTGGCGGTGATGGTCTCGCGATAGGCGATGCGCGGGGGATGGGTCTTCACCTCGAGCTTGTACTGCGTGGCGAGCTTTTGCAGCAGCACGCGCACGTGCAGCTCGCCCAGCCCCTGCACCACGGTTTCGTTGGTGGTG
The DNA here is from genome assembly GCA_026125625.1 of Burkholderiales bacterium. Lineage (GTDB taxonomy): Bacteria > Pseudomonadota > Gammaproteobacteria > Burkholderiales > SHXO01 > SHXO01. The sequence goes on from JAHCKU010000230.1 coordinate 918, forward strand.
GCGATATGCTCGATGCGCAGGCACGGGTCCTCGCTGGCGAGCTTGTGCATGACTTCCCACAGGCGCTGTTCATCGCCGCGTTTGGTGGCCTCGACCGCCAGTCCGAAGATCGGCAGCGGGAACTGCACCGGCACCAGATGAATGTGATCCTCGTCGTGCGAGTCGTGCAGCACGCAGTCGAAGGTGATGTCGTCGACCTTGGCCACCGCGCCGATATCCCCCGGCAGGCAGCGCTCGACCGGGACGTACTCCTTGCCGCGAAGCATGAGCAGCTGGCCGACGCGAAACGGCTTGCGCCCGCTGCCGATGAAGAGCTGGCTGTCGCGCGTCACCGTACCCTGATGCACGCGGAATACGCCGAGCTTGCCAACGAACGGATCGACGGTGACCTTGAACACGTGTGCCACGACATGCTGAGCGGGGTCGGGCCTGGTCTCGAACGGCTGCGCCTGCGCTTCATCGCCCTTGAGGAACTGCGGCGGATTGCCTTCGGCCGGTGTCGGCAGCAGATGCTCGACGACGTCCAGCAACTCCGGCACGCCAGCGCCGGTGCGCGCGGAAACGAAACAGATCGGCACCAGATGGCCTTCGCGCAGCGACTGCTCGAACGGCTCGTGCAGTTCGCTGGCATCGATGTCGCCCTGCTCGAGGTAGCGGTTCATGAACGCTTCGTTCACTTCCACCACCTGGTCGATGAGCGCGCGATGGGCATCGGCGACCGAAGAGAAATCGGACTCGCCGCCGGGATTGAAGAAGCAGTCCACCACCTGGCTGCCGCCGGCCGCCGGCAGGTTGATCGGCAGGCACTCCTTGCCGAAGGCTTCCTGGATCTGCTGCACCAGGCTCGGCAGATCCACGTTCTCGGCATCGATCTTGTTGATCACCAGGACGCGGCATAGGCCGCGATCCTGTGCCCAGCGCATCATGCGTGTAGTGGTCAGCTCGATGCCGGTCTGGGCGTTGACCACGATCAGCGCGCTGTCCACGGCTTCCAGGCCGCTCAATGCGTGCCCGACGAAATCCGGATAGCCGGGCGTGTCGATCATGTGCACGCGCGTGCCGCCATGGTCGAAATGGGCGATGGCGGAATAGAGCGAGTGCTGGTGCTCTTTCTCCAGCGGGTCGAAGTCGCACACGGTGCTGCCGCGCTGAATCGTCCCGGCGCTGGCGATTGCACCGGCTCGATGAAGCAAGGCTTCGGCGAGTGTGGTCTTTCCGCTGTCCGCATGCCCGACCAGCGCGAGCGTGCGGATCTCCTCCGTAGAAATACTTCCCATGGTGTCCCCTCCGTGGGCGGTACTCGAAATCGGTGCTTGAGTGGGAGTATAGGAGGGCCCCATGCGCCCTCACAAGGAACTCTTGTGTTGCGCCGCAGCTTGAGGCCCCCCGCTCGGCATGCTTGTGCCTCCCACGATCGCCGGGGTCGGTCGCATTGCACCGCAAGATCACAGACGGGGCACGTGGAATGCTAAGGTTTGTTATTGATCATGGCCTAAAGCCGGCTCGCACGGCTGACGAAACTGTTACAGCGGCGCATTGGAAAAGGAGAGTTGCGATGCAAGCGAAATCCCTGGTTGCGGCACTGCTGGCGGCAAGCGCGATATTCTCCGTCCACGCGCACGATCTGAGCATCGACGAGTGCACCGAAGGCGGGGATTTCATCAAGCATGCGGCGCTGTCACGTGATTCCGGCCTGTCGCGCGATGATTTCATCTCGCGCCTGCACGGCGATCTGATCGCGATTCAGGCGTTCCCGCCGGAGTTGCGCTGGTTCGTGCAGGACGAAGAGGATGAGGTCCTGCTGGTGTCCCACGCCGAGCGCGTGTTCGATGATCCGGAATCCCCGGAGTCGCACCAGACCGATTTCCTGCAGGCCTGCTTCGATCGTATCGCCGAGCAGGCTGCTGCGCGCGACAAGGTGCAGGCGGCGCAAGCCAGCGACACCGCCCGGTGATCGCCCCGTAGGTGTCCCGGCAACCCGGGGGCGGCGCCTGCGTCAGTAGCGCGCGCTGCCCGGTGTGCGTGGAAAGGGAATGGCATCGCGCACATTGGTCAGGCCGGTGACGTAGACCACCGTGCGCTCGAAGCCGAGCCCGAAGCCGGCGTGCGGCACACTGCCGTAGCGGCGCAGGTCGCGATACCACCCGTAGTGGTGACGATCGAGACCGATCTCGTCCATGCGCGCGTCCAGCACGTCCAGGCGCTCCTCGCGCTGGCTGCCGCCGATGATCTCGCCGATCCCCGGTGCGAGCACATCCATCGCCGCCACGGTCTTGCCGTCATCGTTCAGGCGCATGTAGAACGCCTTGATCTGTTTCGGGTAGTTCATCAGGACCAGGGGCCCGCGCACGTGCTGCTCGGACAGGTAGCGCTCGTGCTCTGACTGCAGGTCCATACCCCATTGCACCGGAAATTCGAATTTCTGCCTGGCACGCTGCAGGATATCGATCGCCTCGGTGTAGTCCATGCGCACGAAAGGCGTGTCCACGATGTTGCGCAGCTTGGCGATCACGCCTTTCTCCACGCGTTCCTCGAAGAACGTCATGTCGTCGGCCCGCTCCTCCAGAACGGTTCCGAACACGTGTTTGAGCAGCGCTTCGGCCAGATCCGCATCCTCCATCAAGGTCGCGAACGCGATTTCCGGCTCGATCATCCAGAACTCGGCCAGATGGCGGCTGGTGTTGGAGTTCTCGGCGCGGAAGGTCGGTCCGAAGGTGTACACCTTCGACATGGCCATGCAGTAGGTCTCCACGTTCAACTGGCCGGAGACGGTGAGGAAGGTTTCGCGGCCGAAGAAATCCTGGGCGAAGTCCACCTTGCCCTCCGGCGTGCGCGGCAGGTTGGCCAGATCCAGCGTGGACACACGAAACAGCGCACCGGCGCCTTCGGCATCGGAGCTGGTGATGATCGGCGTGTTGATCCAGTAGAAGCCATGCTCATGGAAAAAGCGATGCACGGCCTGCGCCACGCTATGGCGCACGCGTGTAACCGCGCCGATGACGTTGGTGCGTGGGCGCAGGTGCGCGACTTCGCGCAGGAATTCGAACGAGTGCGGCTTGGGCTGGATCGGGTACGAATCCGGATCCTCGACCCAGCCGACCACGTGGATGGCCTGCGCCTGCATCTCGAAGGGCTGGCCCTTGGCCGGGGAGGGCACGATGGTGCCGGTGGCCTCGACCGCGCAGCCGGCGGTCAGATGCAGCACCTCACTGGCATAGTTGGGCAAGGTGTCGGGTACGATCACCTGCACCGGATGAAAGCCGGAGCCGTCGGAGACGTTGACGAAGGAAATGCCGGCTTTCGAGTCGCGCCGCGTGCGCACCCAGCCCTTGATGGTCACGGGTGCATCTTGCGGTGCCCGGCCGCTCAGCACATCGGCACAGCTGAAGGAAGGCATGGAATATGACCTCTGCGAGAAACGCTCAGGGCATTATGCCGGTACTGGCCCCCGGCCCCCTATTAACCGTAGGGGGTGGACCCGCGCCGGGGCGACGGTTCTTCCGTTCTCGTCATGCCGGCGGACGCCGGCATCCAGGCTTTGAAAGCAGCCTACTGCGTCGCTTCGGGAACGTAGATCGCCGTGGCGCTGCCGCGCCGGCGTGACAGCGGCGCCGATACGCCGACACCGATGCCGCCCACGCCGATGGTGGTGCCGGTGCCAGCCCCCACCGATGCGCCGCCGGCTTCGCCCATCTCACGCAGGATCACGCCGTTGGCGCCGACCTTGGCTGCTTCCTCCTTCAGGCGCTCGATCAATGCGTCGGTGCGATTCTGCGAGCCGACGGTGAACGCGCTGCCGACCGCTTCGACGATGGCGATCTCCTCGTATTTCTCCGGCGGTTGCGAATAGACCTTGACCTGCGCCGGCTCGATCGGCGGACGCGGGGTGCCGATGAGCACGCGAGACGGGCCTGCGCATGCAGCCAGCATCACCAGGGCAACGAGCACGGTGGATAGTGAAACGGTGGAACGCATTTTCGAATTCCTCGAGCAGGAGCGAGCTATGGATGTATGACTGGCGAAATCCTGCAAACCGCGCAGGTCGGTCATTCGAAAATCGCCTCCACGGTGCCGAACGGTTCGAACACCGAACGCACGCGCGCGGGAGCGGTGAGCAGGTGCTGGCGCGTGAACGAACCGGAGATCACGCGTTGTCCCGCCTCCAGGCTCCAGCCGAATTCGGCCAGCTTGTTGGCCAGCCACACGATGGAATTGATCGGATTGCTCATGACCTCGACCCCGCGCGCCTGATCGATCAGTGCATCGTTCAGGTAAACCGCCACGCTGGCCTGCGCCAGATCATGATCAGCCAGCGGCTGCGCCGTGCCGGTGACGAACGCCTTCTGCTGGGCGTTGTCGGCCATGGTCAGCGGCAGGTCTTCGGCGAATGCGCCGCGCGTCTCGATCACTTCCAGCGCCGGCGCCACATCGCTGATCGCAGCGCGTGCCTGCTCGAAGGTCACGCCCGGCCCGCGCAGCGGTATGCCGATGGTCAGGCACAGCTCGTTCTCGAATCCCGGTCTGATCAGCCCGGCATGGCGGAACACGTGGCCGGAAGGCCGGTTGCCGCTCTCCAGCAGAAAGCCGAAGCACGGCTCGTGTACTTTCATCTGCGTGCGCATCGCTGCCGCGGTCAGTCCGACCTTCCAGCCCGCGTGCCGCTCGCCCTGGGCGACCAGCCGTCGCAGCACGCCGAGCTGGATCGCGTAGCCCTGCTCCATGC
>JAHCKU010000231.1 GCA_026125625.1 Burkholderiales bacterium
GTCCAGCCCGCGTGCTTGCGCCACGGCACGCAGCCGCTCTGCGGTGCCGGTGTGCTCCACGCCCGCGGCCAGCGCCAGCACGCGGGCGGCATCGACGAAGGGCGTGACGCCGTTGACCTTGAGATCGAGCGAGTCCGGCGTGTCTTCGTGCCGGGCGAGGGAGAACTCGCGCAGCACACCCAGCGGCGGCTGGTTGCGCAGCGCGTTTTGCGCCATCAGGCGCAGGAACACGTCGCGGCCGTGCGCATTGCGCGCGAGCCACTGGCGCAGCGAGCGGGCGAGATCGAGCGCGCCCCACGAGCCGCGAAAGTCGAAGAAGATGCTGGCATTGAGCAACGCCTCGCCGTCGGGCGTGTGCATCCATTGCTCGAAACACGCCTGCCATTCGCGCAGGCCGAGACACCAGCGCGAATTGCCGGCCATGATCTCGCCCTTGCACAGGGGAAAGCCGCAGGCGGCCAGCCCTTCGTTCACGCGCTGCGCCATGTCCAGCAGCCGCTGGCGGTATCGCGCGCTCGCCGCACCTGCGGTGTCGTCGAACACGATGGCGTTGTCCTGATCGGTGGCGAGCGTCTGTTCGTGCCGGCCTTCCGAGCCCAGCGCCAGCCAGCAGAAATCGCCAGCGTTCGTACCCGCCCTGCCGGCTTCGAGCTCGACCAGTCGAGCGGTGAGCAGGTCGTTCAAGGTCGACACGATACGCGTGAGCTGCTCGGCGGCCACACCTTGCGCCATCAGCGCTTCGGCCAGCCGGCGCAACTCGCCTGCAGCGCGGCGCAAGGCATCGATATCGTCCGCGGCGCGGATGGCCTCGCCGATGGAGGTGAGGCCGACGCGGCGCAGCGCGAACAGGTCGCTCTCGGACACCACGCCGGCAAGCCGGCCGGCGCGCGTCACCACCACGTGATGAAAGCCGTGCCCGGCCATCAGCAGCGCAGCCTGCAGCGCCGGTTCATGATCGGGCAAGGTGAGTGGATCCGGCGTCATCACCGCCTGCATGGTGAGGCCGAGGTCCAACGCTTCCAGCGCGATACGATCACGCAGATCGCGCAGAGTGAAGATCCCGGCAGGCTCGCTGTCGCGCCCGCATACGACGATGGAGCCGACGCGCGCTGCGCGCATGCGCGCCAGTGCTTCGGTGAGCGGTGTGTCCTGGCCACAAGCCACCGGCTCCCTGCGCAGCAGATCGGCCAGCGGCTGCGCCAGCGGATCGGCCATCAGGTCTTCCGAGGATTCCCGCTGCATGCGCCGGCGCGAGGTGGCCAGCAACGAGGACAGGCGATGCGTACAGAACTCGCGCAACGGCGCGCTGCGCTCGAGCAGGGTCGCGAAGTCCGCAGCGCTCAGGCGCCAGCAGAAGATGTCGCCTTCGGCGCGATAGACACTGGTGACGGCGCGCCTGCCCAGCAGCGCGCCGATGGGAAACGCCTCGCCAGGCGTGAGCCGCCAGCGTGGCGCGGCGTTGCCGGGATCCAGCCCGGCAACGCTGCCCTGCTTGATCACGTATAGCCACGCCGGCACACCAGCGTCAGGATCGAGCAGCGTGGCATCGGGGGCGAAGTAGACCAGCGCCAGCCGCTCCACCATCCAGCGCAGATCCGGCGCAGCCATGCGATTGAAGGGCGCGTGCCGCTGCAGGGACTGGATCGTCGCTTCGATGAGCGTGCTGTCGATGGGACGCGCTACCTCGGGCATGGTGCGCAAGGTACACCAATCGCGTATGCGCCATGGTTCGGGTACGCCGCATGGTTTGGGTACACCCCATGGTTCGGGCACGCCCCTGACTCGGTTACACACTCCACCATGGTTCGGGTACGCCCCACGGGTACACTCCATGGTTCGGGTACGCCCCACGGGTACACTCCATGGTTCGGGTACGCCCCTGACTCGGGTACACCCCACGGTGTCATTCCGAGCGCAGCGAGGAATCCTGCTTTTCACCTATCCACCGATCGAATTTCGAAAGCAAGATGTCTCGCTGCGCTCGACATGACACCGACTCTTCGTCCTGGCGAAAGCCGGGATGGAATGACGAAAGCCTCGTCGTCCCGGCGAAAGCCGGGACCCAGCAATACGACGGGGCTTTGTTTCAACCCCTGGACTCCGGCTTTCACCGGAATGACGAAAGCATCGAATTCCAGCCGTCGGATGAATGCACTCCGGGGCAGGCTTTCGCCGGAATGACGAGCTGGATTGCGAACATGGCCGGAATGACGCAAAAAAAAAGGGCCCTGCCTCTCGACAGAGCCCTTCTTCGTGTTACCGGGCACTACGCCCGAATTGAGCATCGCGCGAAGCAGGATGCTCCAATTCGGGCAGTTATTGCGTCGCGCGAAGCGTGACGCAATAACCTTACATGTCCATACCGCCCATGCCACCCATGCCGCCGCCACCGCCGCCGTGGCTGTGCCCTTCTTCCTTCGGCAGCTCGGCCACCATGGCATCGGTGGTGAGGATCAGACCGGCCACCGAAGCGGCGTTCTGCAGTGCGGTGCGCACCACCTTGGTCGGATCCAGCACGCCCATCTCCATCATGTCGCCGAAGGCATCGGTGGCCGCGTTGTAACCCTGGTTACCCTTGCCTTCGACCACCTTGTTCAGCACCACGGAGGGTTCCGCACCAGCGTTGGCCACGATCTGGCGCAGCGGCTCTTCCAGCGCGCGCGAGACGATCTTGATGCCGGCATCCTGATCGTGATTGGCGCCCTTCAGGCTGGCGATGGCAGTACGCGCGCGGATCAGCGCCACACCGCCGCCGGCCACGATGCCTTCTTCCACCGCAGCGCGGGTCGCATGCAGCGCGTCTTCCACGCGTGCCTTCTTTTCCTTCATCTCGACCTCGGTCGCCGCGCCGACCTTCACCACGGCAACGCCGCCGGCCAGCTTGGCCACGCGCTCCTGCAGCTTCTCGCGGTCGTAGTCGCTGGTGGCTTCCTCGATCTGGGTACGGATGGTCTTGACACGACCTTCGATGGTCTTGGCATCGCCTGCGCCGTCGATGATGGTGGTGTTTTCCTTGGCCACTTCGATGCGCTTGGCTTGACCGAGATCGGTCAGCGCGGCCTTCTCCAGTGACAGGCCCACTTCTTCGCTGATCACGGTGCCACCGGTGAGAATGGCGATGTCTTCCAGCATGGCCTTGCGGCGATCGCCGAAGCCCGGTGCCTTGACCGCAACGGTCTTGAGGATGCCGCGGATGGTATTGACCACCAGGGTGGCCAGCGCTTCGCCCTCGACTTCTTCGGCGATGATCAGCAGCGGACGACCGGCCTTGGCAACCTGCTCCAGCACCGGCAGCAGCTCGCGGATGTTGGAGATCTTCTTGTCATGCAGCAGCACGAAGGGGTTGTCGAGCACCGCCAGCTGCTTGTCGGGATTGTTGATGAAATACGGCGACAGGTAGCCGCGATCGAACTGCATGCCCTCGACCACGTCCAGTTCGTTGTTCAGACCGGAACCGTCCTCGACGGTGATCACGCCTTCCTTGCCGACCTTGTCCATGGCATCGGCGATGATCTTGCCGATGTCGCTGTCGGAATTGGCGGAGATGGAACCGACCTGGGCGATCTCCTTGCTGGTGGTGCAAGGCTTGGACGCCTTCTTGAGGCCTTCGACCACGGCTTCCACCGCCTTGTCGATGCCGCGCTTGAGATCCATCGGGTTGATGCCGGCGGCCACGTACTTCATGCCTTCCTGCACGATGGCCTGCGCCAGAACGGTAGCGGTGGTGGTGCCGTCACCGGCCACGTCGGAGGTCTTGGACGCGACTTCCTTGACCATCTGCGCGCCCATGTTCTCGAACTTGTCCTTGAGCTCGATCTCCTTCGCGACCGAGACGCCGTCCTTCGTGATCGTCGGCGCGCCGAAGCTGCGCTCGAGCACGACGTTGCGGCCCTTGGGGCCGAGCGTGACCTTGACGGCGTTGGCGAGGACGTTCACGCCGTTCACCATCTTGTTGCGTACGTTCTCGCCGAAGCGGACGTCTTTGGCTGCCATGTCTGGTTTCTCCTCTTGCGGATCTTGGGGTGGGCGTCAGCCGACGATGCCGATGATGTCGTCTTCGCGCATGTGCAGGTAATCGGCGCCGTCCATCTTGAATTCCTGGCCCGAGTACTTGCCGAACAGGATCTTGTCGCCGGCCTTCACACCCGGCGGGACCAGCTTGCCGTTGTCGTCCGTCTTGCCCGGCCCGACGGCGATGACCTCGCCCATCGAAGGCTTCTCCGCGGCGGTGTCGGGGATGACGATGCCGCCCGCCGATTTACGCTCTTCCTCGAGCCGCTTGACGATCACGCGGTCGTGCAGGGGACGCAGTTTCATGGTTAGCGCTCACTCCAGATGAATTTGATTGAAAAACAGCGCGTTACCGTGCCGGCTCGGGACCGCTGGGCGACGCGGAAGGCGCCCGGGGCGTGCCGAATCGGCAGGGAGATCGAGGCAAGGCGCTGTTAGCACTCATTTGCCACGAGTGCTAATAGTACGGCTGCAGGCCGTCGAATTCACGGGTTTCCGCGGCCCCTCGGCCGAAACGGCGGTGACGCCGGCTGGAACGCCGGCGTGTCCCCCGGCCGAAAGGCCACGGCGACCGTCGCGCGATGGAGTACGCTAGGGCGCGCCATGCCCAGCGATCCCCGCGTGTTCTTCGCCGCCGAGCGGACCCTCCTCGCGTGGGTGCGCACCGGGCTCACCGTGATGGCGTTCGGCTTCGTCGTCGCGCGCTTCGGCCTCTTCCTGCGGCTGCTCGCGGTGCAGATGGGCAACGCCGTGCCCGACGGCCTGCTCCACCACCAGATCTCCAACGCCGTCGGCATCGCGCTGGTGCTGCTCGGCGTCGCGTGCATGGCGCTGGGCGCCGTCCAGCACCGGCGCTACGTCGCCACGCTGCCGCCGGCCGACGTGCCGCGGTCGCACGCGGCCGTGTACCCGGTGGCGCTGGCGCTGGTCCTGGCCGCGCTGGGGCTCGTGCTCGCCGCCTACCTGGCGTTCTGAGCGCGACTCCCCCCTTCTGCCGCTTGCGGGAGAAGGGCTGGGGACGAGGGTGGCCTCCGAAGGCGATTCGCGCCTGCTCGCGCACCTCACCCCCCGCCCCTCTCCGAAAGCGGAGAGGGGAGCGTCGTGCGCCGCCGCAAGCGGGGTCGTAGTCCGGACTGGCCTCGCCGCTCACGCCTTCATACCGGCCGCTCGTAAGCCGGGTCACCCGCCGGCAGCGCGCGGGATTAGTGTTGGGGCGCGCTCTTCCCAACCCGGATCCGGCCATGCTCCAGCCCGCCCACGTCGGCCACCTTGCGATGCTGCGAACGCTGATTCGCCAGGGCGCGCAGGACGGCAGCTTCGACCGCGAACTCGGCGCAACGTCGCCGCAGGCGGAGGAGTTCTTCGCCAAGCTGAAGCGGGCGCTCGTCACCGGCTACTTCGTCGAGGAGGGCCGCTCCGGCCGCATCGACACCGTCGCGGTTCCCGGCTACGTGTACTGGCCCGACGACCGCAACAGCGGCTCGCAGCCGGTGGGCTTCGGCCTGTTCCGCGCGATCGACGGCGGGTACGAACTCTGGCTCGCCGGCCTCGACCTGTCGGTGCGCGGCGGCGGCCACGGCCGCGCGCGGGGCGCAGCGCGGGTAGCCGCGCACCCGCGACCC
>JAHCKU010000232.1 GCA_026125625.1 Burkholderiales bacterium
TGCCCTGCTGCCGGTGCTGCGCAATCGCGGCGGTATATGGATCGGCTGGCCGGGGACGGATGAGGCCGATCCTGCGGTGGATGCCGCAGCTGATGCGGCGGGGCAGAGTGCCGGCTATCACATGGTGACCGTGCCGCTGAATGCGGCGGAGGTGCGCGATTTCTACCTCGGATTCTCCAACCGCGCGATCTGGCCGCTGTTCCATGATCTGACGTCGTTGTGCGACTTCGATCCTGCCTACTGGCGTACCTACCGTGAAGTGAATCGTCGCTACGCGCACATCGTTGCACAGCATGCTGCTGCAAACGATTTCATCTGGGTGCACGACTACCAGCTGATGAACGTCGCAGCCGATCTGCGCGCGCTGCTTCCCGAGGCGCACGTCGCCTTCTTCCTGCATATTCCCTTTCCTCCGCTCGACGTGTTCGTCAAGCTGCCGTGGAAGATGGCGTTGCTGCATGCATTGCTCCAGTACGATCTCATCGGCTTCCAGACCCAGCGTGACCGGCGCAACTTCATCGAATGCATGCGTGCGCTCGCGCGCGACGTCCCGGTCAGCGGGCGCGGTCAGGTAACGGAGGCGAAAGTCCACGGCCGGGTGGTGCGCATCGCCAGTGCGCCCATCAGCATCGACTACAACTACTTCGCGCGCATGGCGATCACTCCGGAGGTTGCGCGTCGCGTCGATGAGTTGCATCGTCTTCTGCCCCAGCGCAAGCTGGTGCTGGGGGTGGACCGGCTGGACTACACCAAGGGCATCCCGCACCGTCTCAAGGCGTTCCGCAATGCGCTGGCGCGCTTTCCGGAGCTGCGCGAACGCCTGTCGTTGATCCAGGTGGTGGTGCCGAGCCGAGAGGACATCGGCGAGTATCACGCGCTCAAGCTGGAGATCGAGCAGCTGGTGAGCGAGATCAACGGCGAGTACAGCAAGCCCGGCGGCTGGGTGCCGGTGTGGTACGTGTACGGCAGCCTGGGCCTGGTCGATCTGCTCGCCTACTACCGCGCCGCGCACATCGCACTGATCACTCCGCTCAAGGACGGCATGAATCTGGTGGCCAAGGAGTACTGCGCGTGCAGCGTCGAAGAGGATTGCGTGCTGATCCTGAGCGAGTTCGCCGGAGCGGCTGCGCAGCTGCAGCGCGGCGCGATTCTGGTCAATCCCTATGACATCGAGGGTGTGGCCGACGCCTTGAAGCGTGCACGGGAGATGCCGCGCGAAGAATGCGCGGCGCGCATGCGCTCGCTGCGCCGCTCGATTCGCCAGCAGGATGTGTTCTGGTGGCTGGACGCCTTTCTCGGCATGGCCTTCGCGCATGAATTGCGCGACTTTCCGCATGCCGCCCCTGAAGGCATGCAGCCTGAGCCGGACTATCTGCCCATCTGATTCTCGCGCGCGCGCACCAGCATGCGCATGCCGTGGCGCGGCCGCATGGTGGTCGCCGCCATGGCTTCGATGCGTTGTCCGGGCGCCACATCCAGGAGATAGCGTTGTGCCACCTGTGCCAGGATCAGCTTGCCCTCGATCATGGCCAGCGTGCCGCCGATGCAATTGCGATGACCCACCGCGAACGGGATATAAGCGAGGCTGTAGCGTGCCGCGCACGCTTGCGGCGTGAAGCGCTCGGGATCGAAGCGTTCCGGATCCGGCCAGTGCTCGGGCAGACGATGCGTGGCATACAGCGAGACGACCGCGGTCGCGTCCTTTGGCAGCTTGAAGCCGCCCACCGGGCATTCCGCGGTGGCCACGCGCGAGAGCGAGTGGATAGGCGAATAGATGCGCAGCGATTCCTGCAGCACCTGCTCCAGGTAGCTCAGCCGTTCGAGGTCTTCGCCGGTCGGCGTCCTGGTGCCCAGCTGCTCGTCCACTTCACGCAGCAGCCTGTCACGTACCAGCGGGTGGGTGGCGAGCAGATAGTGCGTCCAGCACATCGATGCGGCAGACGTTTCATAACCGGCAAAAAACAAGGTGACGACCTGATCACGCAGTTCCTGGTCACTGAACGGCCGGCCTTCCTTGCGTGAGCCCGCGATCAGCGTGCCCAGGATTCCGCCTTCCTCCGCGGTGCCCTTGCGTTGCTGATCGATGAAATGCTGAACCAGCCGATCCAGGTCGCCACATGCCTGCTCCAGGCGCACGGCACGCTCGCGCGCGGGTTTGCGAAAACCTGCGAGGATGCCGCGCGGAGGCGCAGGCCAGGCGTGCTTGATCGCCTCGCTGATGCGAAACATCTCTTCGGCTTCCGCTTCGAAGCGCGGCCCCACCACCAGGACGCCCGCCAGCAGCTGGGTGAGCCGGAGAAACTCCAATTCTGCGTCGAGCGCCTGGCCCGAGCGGGCATGCACCGACCATCGAGCCAGAAAGCGTGCGACGTAGCAGCTCATCCAGTCGACCTGGCGCTTCAGCTCGCTCGGCTTGAAGGCAGGCTGTGTGAGCAGCCGCTGCCGGCGCCAGGCCTCGCCCTCGCTGAGCAGCAATCCCTGACCGAGCAGTCGCTGCATGGCCGGATAGCGCGTGTTCTTCACGAACCGTGCGCGATGATCCAGCAGCAGCTCCTTGATCAGGCGCGGTTCCGACACCAGGAACAGGCTGCGGCCGGCCTGCAGCGGCACACGCGTGATGCCGCCGAAGCGCACGGCAAGCCGCTGAAAGAATTCCATGGGATTGCGCCGCAGCGCTGCGACGCAGCCGAAATAGGGCAGGCCGCGCGTGGCGGGCGGCGGGACGTCGGCATCCTTCCTGGTTGCCGGCATTTATGGAGTAGGAGAATGAGGGCAGGCGGCATCATACGATATGTTGTCTTCCCGGGCTCGAATACTGCCGCAGCGTTAGAATTGAACTTAGCATTCCAATGGCTGCCCGATCACGGGCAACCGCACCGACTCAAGCACAAGGAGAACCAATGAGCGTCACTACCGCTCCATCCCCGATCGAAACCTCCATGACGACTTTCGAGAATCTGATCGACGGCTCATGGATGCCGGCGGGGGACGGACGCACCCTGGACATGCTGTCGCCCAGCGACGGCATCCCCTTCGCGCGCATCGCTCGCGGCGGTGCAGCCGACGTGGACGCAGCGGTACGCGCCGCGCGCCAGGCATTCGAGGACGGCGCATGGAGCAGATTGACGGCGGTCGAGCGCGGCCGGCTGATGATCAGACTCGGTCAGAAGATCCTCGACCACTTCGAGGAACTGGTGCAGCTCGAGGCGCGCGACACTGGCAAGCCGATGAAGCAGGCGCGTGCAGACATCAATGCGGCTGCGCGCTACTTCGAGTTCTACGGCAGCGCCGCCGATAAATTCCATGGAGACGTCATTCCCTTCCTGGATGGCTATATGGCCACCGTGCTGCGTGAGCCGAAGGGCGTGACCGGGCACATCATTCCCTGGAATTACCCGGCGCAAATGGTGGGTCGCACGCTGGCACCGGCGCTGGCGATGGGAAATGCCACGGTGATGAAGCCGGCCGAGGAAGCCTGCCTGACCCCGCTGCGAATCGTGCAGATGGCGCAGGAGGTCGGCTTTCCCGACGGGGCCATTAATGTCGTCACCGGGTTGGGCGAAGAAGCCGGGGCCGCGTTGGCGGCGCATCCGGGCATCGACTTCCTGTCGTTCACCGGCTCGCCCGAAGTGGGTACGCTGGTGCAGATGGCGGCAGCCAGGAACCACATCGGTTGCGTGTTGGAACTGGGTGGAAAGTCGCCACAGATCGTATTCGACGATGCCGACCTGGACGCAGTGATCCCGGTCGCGGTCAATGCCATCGTGCAGAACGGTGGTCAGACCTGCTCCGCGGGCAGCCGGTTGCTGGTGCAGCAATCGCTGTACGACGAACTGCTGCCGCGCCTGACCGAGCGCTTTGCGCAGTTGCGGGTGGGCAGCCACGCCATGGACCTGGATTGCGGGCCGCTCATTTCGGCCGGCCAGAAGAAGCGGGTGCAGGGCTTCATCGCCCGCGCGTGCGAGGACGGCATCACCGTGCTGGCCGAGGCGCGCATCGCCGACGGTGTTCCGGCGGGCGGCCACTACGTCGCGCCGGTCCTGTTCGGTCCGGTGCCGGCCAACAATCAGCTTGCCTGCGAAGAAGTGTTCGGACCGGTGCTGTCGGTGCTCCCGTTCGTCGACGAGGCCGATGCCGTGCGGCTGGCGAACAATACCGAGTATGGTCTGGTGGCCGGAATCTGGACACGCGACGGCGCGCGCCAGATGCGCGTGGCGAAGAAGATGCGCTGCGGCCAGGTTTACGTGAACGGATACGGCGCCGGCGGCGGCATCGAGTTGCCCTTCGGCGGTATCAAGAAGAGCGGTCACGGCCGCGAGAAGGGATTCGAAGCACTGCGCGAGTTTTCGCACACCAAGACCGTGGTGTTCAAGCACGGTTGAGCGGTGCACCGGGCACGTGTCACGTGCCGCATGGATGTTTGTCGTGTCAACCCCACGGAGGAGATCGATGGCTTACAAGTTGCGCTCACTCGTCGGCATGCTGGCCGGTGCCGCTTTGCTGGCCGGTTGTGCTTCGAGCATGAAGGTCGGCAACAACTTCGACTACAACAGCTTCGCCGCCCGCGTGCAGCCGGGTGTCAGCACCGGCAAGGAAGTCGCCCAATGGCTGGGCCAGCCGTACGGGCGCGGCGTCGAGCTGCTGCCGGACGGCACGCGCATGAACGTGTGGACGTATTACTACGGCGTCGGTCAGATTCCCAGCGGAGCCAACACCACCTTCAAGATGCTGCAGGTCAAGCTCGATCAGCAGGACCGTGTCCAGGGCTACGTCTGGAGCGGGGATCTTTCCGGCACCAAGGTGGAAGAGCGCTCCAAGTGATGCAGAGTCTGTCGCCGCGCGCGACAGACCGTTGCATCTCTCGGGGCGCGGGCTGCAATTTCTACAGGCACCGGTATGCTCTACCCGGCCGAACCCCTCGGCCGGTCAATCAACCTTGCACTCAGCGCGGCAACTGTCTGTTGAAGGCGCAGTGAGCGGGGTTGATGCGTGGGCGTCCCCGATGTTTTGGAAGACTGGGCGCAGGAATCGGAATGTACATTCGAAGTACATGAAGATTCCGAGCGCCGCGCAACCCCGCATCAGCCCCGCGCAGTAGTTTTTCGACAGACTGACAGGGATCAGGGCGCGAGGCGTTCTATACGCCAGCCCTCCGTACCTGCGCGCGTATAGCGTACGCGGTCGTGCAGCCGGCTCGGCCGGCCCTGCCAGAACTCCAGCACCTGCGGAGCGAGGCGATAGCCGCCCCAATGCGCCGGACGTTGCGGCGCTTCGCCGTGGCGCTCGGCCGCCTCCGCCCAGCGCGTCTCCAGATCCTCGCGCCGCGTGATGACCTGGCTCTGCGGCGAGGCCCACGCGCCCAGGCGACTGCCCAGTGGCCGGGTGTGGTAGTACTGATCCGATTCTTCCTCGGTCACCTTCTCCACGTGACCTTCGATGCGCACCTGCCGTTCCAGCTCGAGCCAGTGAAACAGCAGCCCTGCCTGCGGATTGCTGGCCAGCTCGCGGCCCTTGCGGCTTTCGTAGTTGGTGAAGAAGACGAAGCCGCGCCCGTCGTAGCCCTTCAGCAGCACGATGCGCACCGACGGCCGGCCGTCGGCGTCTGCGGTTGCCAGACTCA
>JAHCKU010000233.1 GCA_026125625.1 Burkholderiales bacterium
AAGAGCTTCACCTTCGTGATGAAGACGCCGCCCACCACGGTTCTCATCAAGAAGGCGCTAGGGCTTGCAAAAGGCAGTCCCAAGCCCCATGTGGACAAGGTCGGAAAACTCACCCGTGCCCAGGCCGAGCAGATTGCCAAGACCAAGACGCCCGATCTGACTGCCGCGGACCTCGATGCCGCGGTGCGCACCGTTGCAGGCAGCGCCCGCAGCATGGGCGTGGAAGTGGAGGGCGTGTGAGATGAGCAAACTCTCCAGGCGCATGGTGGATCTGCGCAGCAAAATCGACTCGACCAAGGTATATGCGCTGCCCGATGCGATCCGCATCGTAAAAGAAGGAGCGACCGCCAAGTTCAACGAGTCCATCGACGTCGCAGTGAACCTCGGTGTGGACGCCAGGAAGTCCGATCAGCTGGTGCGCGGCTCCCTGGTCCTGCCGCAGGGCACCGGCAAGACGGTGCGCGTGGCCGTGTTCACTCAAGGCGAATCGGCCAAGGCCGCGCAGGCAGCGGGCGCTGATCTGGTAGGCATGGACGACCTTGCCGCTCAGGTCAAGGAAGGCAAGATCGATTTCGACGTCGCCATTGCTTCCCCCGATGCCATGCGCGTAGTCGGCCAGCTTGGCCAGATTCTTGGTCCACGCGGATTGATGCCGAACCCGAAGGTCGGCACCGTCACTGCCGACGTTGCGACCGCGGTCAAGAATGCGAAGGCCGGCCAAGTGCAGTTCCGTACCGACAAAGGCGGGATCGTGCAATGCACGATCGGGCGCGCCTCGTTCACCGAGGATGCGCTGCGCGAAAACCTTCTGGCCTTGCTCGATGCGTTGAACAAGGCCAAGCCGGCCGGCGCGAAGGGGCAATATCTCAGGAAGATCTCGCTCTCCAGCACCATGGGGGCCGGTGTGCGCGTCGACCAGTCGAGCATGGTCGCGCAACAACAGTAAGACTCTTTGGGCCGAGGCCTGCCGGGACGGCGGCCTCGGGTTGTCAAAGACCGTTGGGGTTTGCCGCACCACGATCATCGGAAGCATTGGTGGCCGGGTGCGGCGGACTTAATCGATCGTCACGGCGAAAACCGTGTCCGCCCAACGCAGATGGCGTACTCGAAGACAGGTTGATCGTAGGGCATTGGGCAGTTCCTCGTGATCTGAGCGATGCGTGTGTGGTTTGCCTGATCGAAGGTCGCTGCATCTGACACCGAAGGGTAGGCAACACGACCCTTCATTTTCAGGAGGTAAAGGACCTTGGGTCTCAATCTGGACGAAAAAAAGGCACTGGTAGCCGAGGTGAGCGCGAAGGTTGCGCAGGCCGGAGCGATGGTGCTTGCTGAATACCGCAGCCTGGAGGTGGGTGAGATCACCAACCTTCGCGCCAAGGCGCGGCAGTCAGGCGTCTACCTTCGTGTTCTGAAGAACACCTTGGCGCGGCGTGCCGTGTCCGAGACTCCGTTCGCCGATCTGGCCGAGCACATGCGCGGCCCGTTGGTGTACGGAATCTCCGTGGATCCGGTGGCAGTGGCCAAGGTGCTGCAGGAGTTTGCCAAGAGCCACGAGAAGTTCGTGATCACGGCCGGTGCGCTACCCAACCAGATGATGACCTCGAAGGAGGTCGGAGAACTGGCCAGCATGCCGAGCCGCGAGGAACTGCTCGCCCGGTTGATGGGAACCATGCAGGCGCCGGTAGCCAAGCTGGCACGCACGCTCAATGAAATTCCGGGCAAGTTCGTGCGCACCCTGGCAGCCGTGCAGGAAGCGAAGGAAAAGGCGGCGGCTTAACCCAGAGCGAAGAGGCAACTGCCGTTTTCGCGCAAAGAGTTTTGGAGAAATCGAGAAATGGCCATAGCAAAAGCAGAAATCCTGGACGCCATCGCGAACATGAGCGTTCTGGAATTGTCCCAGTTGATTAAGGACATGGAGGAGAAATTCGGTGTCTCCGCGGCTGCCGCCACGGTGGCGGTTGCTGCTCCGGGGGCGGCCGCAGCGGCGGCTCCCGCTGCTGAAGAGCAGACGGAGTTCACCGTGGTGTTGACCGCCGCGGGCGATAACAAGGTCAACGTGATCAAGGTGGTGCGCGCGATTACCGGACTGGGCCTGAAGGAAGCCAAAGACCTGGTCGACGGTGCGCCGAAGCCTGTCAAGGAAGCCATTCCCAAGAAGGATGCAGACGACATCGTCAAGCAGCTCGTCGAAGCCGGCGGCAAAGCCGAGATCAAGTAAGCACTGTATCGGCGATCTCTCGGGCTGGGGGGGAACCCCCGGCCTTTTGCCGTTTAAGGAGGTTGAACATCGGAACGCTTTCGCATCGCGCCCAGGTCGTGCATTCGACGGGAAGCGCTCAGGCGAAGCGTTGCGATATGCAGCTTCAAGCCGTCGTTCCGCCCCCCTGTTCTTTATAGCTGAGGTGATCATGCCCTATTCATTCACCGAAAAGAAGCGTATCCGCAAGAGCTTCGCGAAGCGCGCGCGGGTACTGCAGGTGCCGTACCTGCTGGCCACTCAAATCGAGTCGTATGCAGGGTTCCTGCAGGCGGATACGCCGGCTGAATCTCGCAAGCTGCAAGGGTTGCAGGCCGCGTTCCATTCGGTGTTCCCGATCTCCAGCCATTCCGGCAATGCACGCCTGGAGTTCGTCAGCTATATGCTGGGCATTCCGCCATTCGACCAGAAGGAGTGCCAGCAGCGTGGTCTTACGTTCGCCTCGCCGCTGCGCGCCAAGGTGCGTCTGACCATCATGGACAAGGAGGCGACCAAGCCGACGGTCAAGGAAGTCAAGGAGCAGGAGGTGTATATGGGCGAGATTCCGCTCATGACCCCGACCGGCTCGTTCATCATCAACGGCACCGAGCGGGTGATCGTGTCCCAGCTGCACCGTTCGCCCGGTGTGTTCTTCGAGCACGACCGAGGCAAGACACACAGCTCCGGGAAGCTGCTGTTTTCCGCGCGCATCATTCCCTATCGTGGTTCATGGCTCGACTTCGAGTTCGATCCCAAGGACTACGTGTATTTTCGTGTGGACCGTCGGCGCAAGATGCCGGTCACCATCCTGCTCAAGGCGCTCGGCTACATGCCCGAGCAGATCCTGGCGCAGTTCTACCCGTTCGACACCTTCCATCTCAGCAGCGAAGGCATCGAGTTCGACATGGTGCCCGAGCGTCTGCGCGGGGAAATCGCGCGCTTCGACATCCAGACGCGGCAGGGCAAGCTGATCGTGTCGAAAGACAAGCGCATCACGGTCAAGCACGTCCGCGAGATGGAGCAGGTAAATCTGCGCAAGCATCCGGTAAGCGAGGAGTTCCTGCTCGGCAAAGTGCTGGCGCACAACATCATCGACAAGGAAAGCGGCGAAATCCTGGCCAGCGCCAACGACGAGATCACCGAAGCGATCCTGAAAAAGCTGGTGGCTGCCGGCGTAGAGCAGATCAACACCATCTATACCAACGATCTGGATCAGGGCCCGTTCATTTCCCAAACCCTGCGTATCGACGAGACACAGGATCAGACCGCGGCGCAGGTCGCCATCTACCGCATGATGCGTCCGGGCGAGCCACCCACCGAAGATGCCGTGCGGACTTTGTTCAATGGCCTGTTCTTCGCAGAAGAACGTTACGACCTGTCGGCAGTCGGGCGCATGAAGTTCAACCGTCGCGTCGGGCGCGAGGAGCTGATCGGCGCAAGCACGCTGTCGAACGAGGACATCGTGGCGGTGATCCGCATCCTGGTGGATCTGCGCAACGGGCGCGGCGAGATCGACGACATCGATCATCTCGGAAACCGGCGCGTGCGCTCGGTCGGTGAGCTGGCGGAAAACCAGTTTCGCGCCGGGCTGGTGCGGGTGGAGCGCGCGGTCAAGGAGCGCCTGTCGCAGGCGGAGTCCGAGAATCTCATGCCGCACGATCTGATCAACGCCAAGCCGGTTTCCGCAGCAGTGCGCGAATTCTTCGGCTCCTCGCAGCTGTCGCAGTTCATGGACCAGACCAATCCGCTGTCCGAGATTACGCACAAACGCCGTGTCTCGGCATTGGGCCCGGGAGGTTTGACGCGGGAGCGTGCCGGCTTCGAGGTGCGCGACGTGCATCCGACGCACTACGGCCGCGTGTGCCCGATCGAGACGCCGGAAGGCCCGAACATCGGTCTGATCAACTCGCTGGCGCTGTTCGCGCGTACCAACCCGTACGGCTTCCTGGAGACACCCTACCGGCGCGTGGTGGACGGACGTGTGAGCGACGAGATCGTGTTCCTGTCGGCCATCGACGAGGGCCAGTACGTGATTGCACAGGCCAACGCCGCGCTCGACAAGAACGGCAAGTTCATCGACGAGATGGTGTCGTGCCGCCATCACAACGAATTCGCCATGTCCACGCCCGATCGCATCCAGTTCATGGACGTGGCGCCGTCGCAGATCGTGTCCGTGGCAGCGTCGCTCATTCCGTTCCTGGAACATGACGATGCCAACCGCGCCTTGATGGGTTCAAACATGCAGCGTCAGGCGGTGCCCTGCCTGCGTCCCGAGAAGCCGCTGGTGGGCACCGGCATCGAGCGCACCGTGGCTGTGGACTCGGGGACTGCGGTGCAGGCGCGTCGCGGCGGGGTGGTCGACTATGTGGACGCGAGCCGCATCGTGGTGCGCGTCCACGATGAAGAGACCAGCGCGGGCGAGGTGGGGGTGGACATCTACAACCTCATGAAGTACACCCGCTCCAATCAGAACACGAACATCAATCAGCGGCCGATCCTCAAGGTGGGCGACGCCATCGCACGCGGTGACGTGGTCGCAGACGGTGCTTCCACCGACATGGGTGAACTGGCTCTGGGCCAGAATCTGCTGGTGGCGTTCATGCCGTGGAACGGCTACAACTTCGAGGACTCGATCCTGATCTCGGAGCGGGTGGTGGCCGAAGACCGCTTCACTTCGATCCACATCGAAGAGCTCTCGGTCGTGGCGCGCGACACCAAGCTCGGGCCGGAAGAGATCACGCGAGACATCTCCAATCTATCCGAGGCTCAGCTGGCACGCCTGGACGAATCGGGAATCGTCTACATCGGTGCCGAGGTGGAGGCGGGCGACGTGCTGGTCGGCAAGGTTACCCCCAAGGGTGAGACACAGCTCACGCCGGAAGAGAAGCTGCTGCGCGCGATCTTCGGCGAGAAGGCCTCGGATGTGAAGGACACCAGCCTGCGCGTGCCATCCGGCATGTCGGGCACAGTGATCGACGTGCAGGTGTTCACGCGCGAGGGCATCGAGCGTGACAAGCGTGCCCAGCAGATCATCGACGACGAGCTGTCGCGCTATCGAACCGACTTGAATGACCAGTTGCGTATCGTCGAAGACGACACCTTCGGCCGGATCAGGCGCCTGCTGATGAACAAGGTCGTCACCGGTGGCCCGAAGAAGTTGGCCAAGGGTGCCAAAGTCACCGAGCAGTATCTGGACGAGCTCGAGCGCTACCACTGGTTCGACATCCGCCTGTCGAGCGAGGAAGCGGCGAGCCAGCTGGAACAGCTCAAGGCCAGCCTGGAGCAGAAGCGGG
>JAHCKU010000234.1 GCA_026125625.1 Burkholderiales bacterium
CCATGGTGACCACGCGGTAGCCTTCCATCGCCGCCTGCAGCGCGCAGATCGGATCGATCTCGGTGATCCACACCTGCGCCGACAGCGCACGCAGTGCCTGCGCCGAGCCCTTGCCGACGTCGCCGTAGCCGGCTACCACGGCGATCTTGCCCGCCACCATCACGTCTGTGGCGCGCTTGATGCCATCCACCAGTGATTCACGGCAGCCGTACAGGTTGTCGAACTTGGACTTGGTCACCGAGTCGTTCACGTTGATGGCCGGAAAGGCCAGACGGCCTTCCTTGGCCATCTGATACAGGCGCTTCACTCCGGTGGTGGTCTCTTCGGTCACGCCCTTGATCCTGCCCAGGCGGCGCGAGTACCAGGTGGGATCCTGGGCAAGCTTGGCCTTGATCGCCGCGAACAGGTAGGTTTCTTCTTCACTGCCCGGATGCGTGATCACGTCGGCATCCTTTTCAGCCTTGGTACCCAGGTGCAGCAGCAGGGTCGCATCGCCGCCGTCGTCCAGGATCATGTTCGAATAGCCGCCGTCCGGCCATTCGAAGATGCGGTGTGTGAATTCCCAGTACTCCTCCAGGGATTCGCCCTTGTAGGCGAACACCGGCGTGCCTTTGGCGGCAATGGCGGCAGCCGCATGATCCTGTGTCGAGTAAATATTGCAGGAAGCCCAGCGCACTTCGGCACCCAGGGCCTGCAGCGTCTCGATCAGCACCGCGGTCTGGATCGTCATGTGCAGCGAGCCGGTGATGCGTGCCCCACGCAACGGCTGCTGGGTGGCGTATTCCTCCCGGATCGCCATCAGGCCGGGCATCTCGGTCTCGGCAATCCTGATCTCCTTGCGCCCCCAGTCGGCCAGGCCGAGGTCGGCCACGCGGAAATCGTTTGCCTGTTTCGATTGCAATACTGCGCTCATGTTTGCCTCCGTTCGAAGTTCAGAACGGGCGCTGTTCGCATCCAGTTCCGCCGACTCCCGAGCCTGGCAGACGCGGCAAAAGACAGGCCGGTCCGTCGCAGCGCCCCTCGGGGGGCGGTCATCCACAAATCTACCCGGGCAGCAGGTGGTACACCTGCCGCGAAGCACGGGGCAATCGCAAAAACAAAAGCGCCCGCATCCTTCGATGCGAGCGCCGTTTGTTTCGCTGAGCCTGGCCGACTCTCGGTCGGTCGCAGCGCCCCTCAGCCGCGGCGACTATAGCAGAATGCGTGCCTTGGCAAAAGCGCGCAGGGGGTCGAAGAAGCCGTGGATCACGGCAGGCGTTGAGGGCTTCCTTGTCGAATGGCGGATTGCCGCAGGGGCGGCGTCTGCTGCGCAGCGCGATACTGCACCAGCGCTTCTCTTTCAAGCATGCCGGGGGATGCCGGCGTCGCTGCGCAGGGCCTCCACCTTGTCGGCCGCCTCCCAGGTGAACTCCGGCTCCTCGCGCCCGAAGTGACCGTACGCGGCAGTCTTCTGATAGATGGGGCGCAGCAGATCGAGCATCTGCACGATGCCCTTGGGGCGCAGGTCGAAGTGGTGCTGCACCAGTTCGGCGATCTTCTCGTCCGGGATCCTGCCGGTGCCGAAGGTGGTCACCATGATGCTGGTCGGGCGCGCCACGCCGATGGCATACGACACCTGGATCTCGCACCTGCTCGCCAGACCGGCGGCAACGATGTTCTTGGCCACGTAGCGCCCGGCGTAAGCCGCGGAGCGATCGACCTTGGATGGATCCTTGCCGGAGAACGCCCCGCCGCCGTGGTGCGCAGCGCCACCGTACGTGTCGACGATGATCTTGCGGCCGGTCAGACCGCAATCGCCTTGCGGTCCGCCAACCACGAAGCGGCCGGTGGGGTTGATGAAGTAACGGATCTTGCCCTTGACCAGATGCGGCGGCAGCACCGGCTTGACGATCTGCTCGATGACCGCTTCCTCGATCTGCTTGTGCGTGACCTCGGGTGCGTGCTGAGTCGACAGCACCACGGTCTCGATGGCTTCCGGCCTGCCGTCCTTGTAGCGCACGGTCACTTGCGACTTGGCGTCCGGACGCAGCCACGGCAGGCGGCCATCGCGACGCAATTCGGACTGGCGCTCGACCAGGCGGTGCGCGAGATAGATCGGCAGCGGCATGTGCTGCGGCGTTTCGTCGCAGGCGTAGCCGAACATCAGGCCCTGGTCTCCCGCGCCCTGTTCGAGGTCGATTCCCTGACCCTCGGACACGCCTTGAGCGATGTCCGGGGACTGCTTGTCGTAGGCAACCAGAACCGCGCAACCCTTGAAATCGATGCCGTACTCGGTGTTGTCATAGCCGATGCGCTTGATGGTGTCGCGCGCGATCTGCTGAAAATCCACGGTCGCGTTGGTCGTAATCTCGCCGGCCAGGACCACCAGGCCGGTATTGACCAGGGTTTCGGCCGCCACCCGTGCGTATTTGTCCTGGGCTAAGATAGCGTCCAGCACGGCATCGGAAATCTGATCGGCAACTTTGTCGGGATGTCCCTCGGACACCGATTCGGAAGTAAAAAGGTATTCGCTCATCGTTGGAGTAGCCGGCTTCGGCTGGATTGCTGGAGGCAGTGAAACCGCAGCACGTTGTCTTCGTGTTCGAATGGACGCCTGAGCATAGCAGATTGCGTCTACCCCTTGAAGTTACGGCAGCGGCACCCACCGGTCTTTTCGCGTAGTTTGACACTGTTCTCAGACTCTCTTTCCTCAGGGCTTTCTTCCTCGAGACGCTCGAGGCGTGGGCCACGCAGCCGGAAATCCCGGCCGTCCCGGGTCCGAGCCACCCGCGCCGACGTATCACGGCCTCGGACAGGCCGAAGCGACTCCCGCTCGACGCTCGATACATGAGCGGGCGCATCGGCATCTTCGTGCTGTGGCTGCTGCACTTCCTGCCGCTGCCGCTGCTCGCCGTGATCGGTCGCGGCGTGGGGCTGCTCGCCTATTTGCTCATCACCAAGCGCCGGCGCATCGCGGCAACCAATCTCGGGCTGTGCTTCCCCGAGCTTTCGCGCACCGAGCGCACCCGCCTGCTGCGCCGTCATTTCCAGCGCTTCGGCCGGGCGCTGGTCGAATCCAGCATCGCCTGGTGGGGATCGGCCGAGCGCCTGCGGCAGGTGGTTCGGATCGAGGGAATGGAGCACGCCGATGCCCTCGAGGGCGAGCGCTTCATCGCCCTGGTACCGCACTTCGTCGGTATCGAGCTGGAAGGTGTGCGCATGGCCATCGATTATGGCGGCGTGGCGGTCTACGTGCGCCAGCGCGATCCATACGTGGACGCCTTTCTCAAGCGCAAGCGCGAGCGCTTCCCCGGCACGCGCATGGTCGCACGCCAGGAAGGTGTGATACCGATCCTGCGCGCACTGCGCGACGGCCGGGCGCTGCAGCTGTCACCGGACATGGACCTCGGTCTCCAGGACGCCATGTTCGTGCCGTTCTTCGGTGTGCCGGCTGCCACCATCACTGCGCTGTCGCGCATGGCCCGGCTGATGCGTGCGCGCGTCATCCCGGTGGTCATTCGTCAGCTGGATGGCGGGCGCGGCTACGTCGCGCGCATCTATCCTGCGTGGGAGGACTATCCGAGCGCATCGGTGGAGGCCGACACGCGACGCATGAATGCGTTCATCGAGGAGCGTATCCGCGAGATGCCCGAGCAGTATTTGTGGACGCATCGCCGCTTCAAGACCCGACCTCCGGGCGAAGCGCCGGTATATCGGGGTAAATGACGCTGGCGCCGACATGATCGGACGAAGAACATTCTGCGCCCGGCAAGCAGATAGAATATGCAACCGGCCGCGCTCGATCCAGCCGCGGTCGGCCGACCCATCCACCACTCTGCCATGCGCATCCGCTTCACCAAGATGCAGGGCGTGGGCAACGACTTCGTCGTCCTCGACGCCATCAACCAGCCCATCACCCTGGATGCGCCTGCGGTACGCCGTCTGGCCGACCGTCATTTCGGGATAGGCTGCGACCAGGTGCTGGTGATCGAGCGGCCGCGTACGCCGGATACCGACTTCACCTACCGCATCTTCAACGCCGACGGTGATGAAGTGCAGCACTGCGGCAACGGCGCACGCTGCTTCCTGCGCTACGTACGTGACAAGGGTCTCACCAGCAAGTCCACGATCCGCGTGCAGACGCTTGCCGGCGTGATCGTGCCGCGCCTGGAGAGCGACGGCCAGGTGAGCGTCGACATGGGCGCGCCCATCTTCGAGCCGGCGCGTATTCCGTTTCTCGCCGCGCAGCAGGCGCTGACCTATGCGCTCGAAGTCGATGACCAGACGCTGGAGATCAGCGCGCTGTCGATGGGCAATCCGCACGCGGTGCAGGTGGTGGCAGACATCGACGCGGCGCCGGTGCAGACACAGGGACCGCGCATCGAGCATCACCCGCGCTTTCCGCAGCGGGTCAACGCCGGCTACATGGAGATCGTGGAGCGCGGGTGCATCCGCCTGCGGGTATTCGAGCGTGGCGCCGGCGAGACGCTGGCATGCGGGACGGGGGCCTGTGCGGCGGTGGTGGCCGGCATCCAGCGTGGATTGCTCGACAGCCCGGTGCGAGTGGTCACGCGCGGCGGAGCGCTGCGCATTGCATGGGAAGGGGAGGGTCGGCCGGTCATCATGACCGGAGCGGCCGAGACGGTTTTCGAGGGAGAGATCGAGCTTTGAGCATGGGGATCAGGCCGGAACAAGTGGCGAAGTACCTGAAGGACCATCCCGAGTTCTTCGACGAGTTCGCCGAGCTGCTGTCGTCCATCCAGGTGCCGCATCCGTACGGCGGGCGCGCCATTCCGCTGTCGGAGCGTCAGGTGCTGGCCTTGCGCGAGCGCAGCCGGGCGCTGGAGGGCAAGCTCAGGGAGCTGGTGCAGTTCGGGGAGGAGAACGACACCACCAGCGATCGCGTGCACCGGCTCAGCCTGGCGCTGCTTGCCGCGCCCGATCTGGCGGGCCTGCTGCAAGCCATCGACATCAGCCTGCGCGAGGATTTCACCATTCCCGAGGTGGCGTTGCGGCTATGGTACGGTGCCGGTGATAGTCACGAATTCGAGCCGGTGAGCGAGGAGGCGCGCGTGTTCGCCGAAGCGCTCGGCACGCCCTACTTCTGCGACCGCCCCATGTTCGAGTCCGGCGCCTGGTTCTCGGCGCAGGGCGTGGACCTGCGTTCGCTGGTCTATCTTCCTCTGCGCGTGGATCGCCCCATCGGCCTGCTGGCTCTGGGCAGCCCGGACCCGCTACGCTTCACGCCGGACATGGGCACGTTGTATCTGGTGCGTCTCGCCGAGCTGATCGGCATGGCGCTGCGCCGCCATCTCGGGCCCTGAGGCAGCCGTGCAAGACGAGGACGCTGCCAGCGCGGTGCCGGCGCTCAGCCGCCAGCATGTGCAGGCGTTCCTCGCCCATCTGCAAAGCGAGCGGCAGCTCAGCCCGCACACGCTGCGCGCGTATCGGCGCGATGTCGACCAGCTGCTGGCCCTCGCCGGCGCACGCGCGCTGAGCGAGATCGACACTGCGCTGGGGCGACGCCTGCTCGCCGGCCTG
>JAHCKU010000235.1 GCA_026125625.1 Burkholderiales bacterium
TGGCCCGCTTGGGTGCGCGCAATTGTGGCTGGCCGTTGGCATCCCAGCCGGTCAACACGCGTACCTTGGCAAGGTCCGGCACCCAGCGGCTGGCCGGTGCATCCAGAGAAAGCTTGCCCTGTTCGACCAGCTGCATCGCTGCAGTGCCGGTCAGCGCCTTGGTCATGGAGGCGATCCACACCACCGTATCGGTGGTCATGGCCACGTTCTGTCCCAGGATGCGGTAGCCGAAGGCGCCTTCGTACAGCGTCTCCGATCGATTGGTGGCCATGGCGACCACGCCTGGTACATCTCCTCCTTCGGTCCGGCTGCGTAGCAGCCCATCCGCTTTCTGTCGTAAGGAGGTATTGGACTGCGCCCGCACCGGCAACGCGGCCGCGCCGGCGAGCAACGATGCACTGACTTGCACGAAAGTCCTGCGATCCATCGTCGTGATCTCCTCATCCTGTTGTTTGTAGGCGTCACCGCGTTCCGGCGACCCCGACAAGCATACGCCGGGCTACGACAAGTGAATACGGAAGATCTGCCTGCCCACGCCTGCCGCGCGGGCTCGTGATCGAGGTTTCAGACGTACAGCGGATTCGTCCGGGCGGCCGGCTAAGGACGTGCGGCCCTTCCCATCCCGGCCTGCCGGCGCAGTGCATGCGTCGCCCACAACGACAGCGCGAACAGCACCAGCGCGCCGGCCTGGTGCGATGCACCCAGCGCCACCGGTACCCGCTGCAGCAAGGTGGCGATGCCCAGGGCCAGTTGCACCACGAGCATCACCAGCATGAGGTCGAGCGGCAGGCGCACACGCGTTGGAATGTCGGCACGTCGCGCCGCCCACCACAAGCCTGGAATCAGAAAGAACAGCGCCCAGGCGATCAGGCGGTGGTTGAACTGCACTGTGGCCATGTTGTGCAGCAGGTTGTCCCACCATGGAGTGAGCATGAAGTACTCGGGCGGAAAGAAATGCCCGTTCATCAGCGGGAACGTGTTGTAGGCGTAGCCTGCACGTGTGCCGGCCACCAGTCCGCCGGACAGCACCATGATGAAGATCATCGCGCACACCGCCGTGGCGAAGCGGGCGAGCGATGCCAGATGCGGATCCGTTCGTTCCCGCGGGCCTGGCGCCAGCAGATCGAGCGCGATCCACAGCATGCCGGCGAAGATCAGGAATGCCAGTCCGAGGTGGATCGACAGGCGTACATGGCTGACGCGCGGATCGTCGATCAGCCCGCTGCTTACCATCCACCAGCCGACGAATCCCTGCAATCCGCCCAGCAGAAAGATGCCGAACAGGCGCCAGCTTACGGACGAAGTCACCTTCTTGCGCAGCACGAAGTACAGCAGCGGTACGAAAAACACCATGCCGATCAGCCGGCCGAGCAGGCGGTGAAAGTACTCCCACCAGAAAATGCCCTTGAACTCGTCCAGCGCCATGCCGCGATTGACTTTCAGGTACTCGGGCGTGCTCTGATACTTCTGAAACAGCACCTCCCAGTCGCTTTGATTCAAGGGGGGAATGGCGCCGATGAGCGGCTCCCATTCGACGATCGAGAGGCCGGAGCGAGTCAGGCGGGTCACGCCGCCGACCACCACCATGGCGAACACCAGTGCGCAGCACACCAGCAGCCATGCGGCGACCGATCGCCGCGCGGACCTTGCCCGCCCGGATCCGGTATAAGACAGTGAAACGATTTGATCCACGGCCGGCATTGTAGCCGGCAGATATGGGCCTGGACTTGACCCGCGTCAAGGCACGGGGCCATCCTCTCGACCGATCCTGGGCCGCCGGCAGTGCGCCCGTTCTTCGAAACTTACATGCTCAAGTCTCTCAAGGCATTGCTCTCGTCAGCGGACGAGAGTGCGGAGTCGCAGCGTAAACGCCTGGAACAGGCGATCGCAGCCCTCGTTCACGAAATTACACGTATGGACTTCGAGATCAAGCCGGAGGACGTGCAGGCGGCCCATGTGGCCTTGATCGATCTGCTCGGGGTCAGCGACGGCGAGGCGCACGCGCTCCTGGCATGGGCGGGTCGGCCCGAGAACCGCCTGATCTCATATCACGACGCCGTGAGCGAGATCAATCGCGCCTTCGGCATGGAGGAGCGGGTGAGCCTGGTCGAGCACCTGTGGCGCATCGCCCACGCCGACGACGATCTGCACCTGTACGAAGACCACCTGGTGCGCAAGCTCGCCGATCTGCTGTACGTGCCGCACATCCAGTCGATGCTGGCGCGTCAGCGGGTGCGCAGCGAGCGTGGAACCGATGACAGTTGATGGGGCTCTCGCCACGTCGCAGCATGTGCCTTTAAACGAGACCTGGCGTCTCGTTGGTAGAATTTGAGTATCTCGATCCGGGAGTCGCAATGAACCGTTTCATCCTGCCGTTGCTCGGCCTGTGCGCCGCCCTCCTGCTGCATGCCGCTGCCGGCGCCGTTGCAGCCGAGCCGGAGGCGGACGACGCCGACCCGGTGGCGCGCGTGGTCGACAGCCACGACAAGGTCCTCATCCTCGGCGGCGGCAAGCTGATGATCAAGCAGTCCGCGGTCCGCAGCGCGCGCAGGTTGCTCGGGGAATGGGGGCGCGAGGCCGGTCTGCACGGCGAATGGTGGGACAGCGCGCCCGAATACCGCGCCGCCAAGGCACTGCTGCTGGAACTCGGCGACGGCGTCATGGCGCAGCGCTACGACTCCGGAATGTGGCTCGATCAGGCATGGAGTGAGTACACGGCGCGCACGCTGGACGGCGAAGAAGCCGACACCATCGCCACGCACTTTCGCACCGAAGGCGGACAGAAGCTGCGCATGCTGATGGACTGGTACCTGGGTGAAATGGTGCTGTTCAACTACACCTTCACCGATCGCTTCGACTACGAGCTGCAGGAATCCGAGCGCGAATTGCGTACCTTGCAGCAGGAAGCGCAGAAGCGCCTGCCGCGCGAGGACATCGAATTCACCAGCCGCTATCCGGATACTTTCCGTTTTCTCGCGTGCAGCCCGGACAGCCGCTATTGCCCGAGCATCAAGTACTGGAAGATGCTGATGGTTCCCCTGATGGGGGAGATCATCCGCTATGTCGACGGCGTGGGCGCAGATATCGAGACGCAGATGCGTGCGCGCAAGCCGGAAGTGATGGCGCATATCGAGGCATTCAAGGCCCGCCCCAGGTAGGCGCTGGCGCGGGTTGTGCGCAGGGAGAGAAAATTACAGTGATGGAGTCGGATTGCAGGAGGCAGGAGGAATGGACAAGATCGACCGTCCTGATGAGGAATGGCAGCGCAAGCTGAGCCCGGAGTCGTATGAGGTCCTGCGGCACGAAGGTACCGAGCGCGCCGGCAGCAGTGCGCTGAACGAGGAAAAGCGCAAGGGCACGTATGTATGCGCCGGATGCGGCCAGCCGCTGTTCAGTTCAGAGATGAAATTCGACAGCGGTACCGGCTGGCCCAGCTTCTTCACGGCTGTGCCGGGCGCGCTCGATACCAGGCTGGACCGCAAGCTGTTCATGGTGCGCACCGAGTACCACTGCAGCCGCTGCGGCGGACACCAGGGTCACGTGTTCGGAGACGGCCCGGCGCCGACCGGACTGCGTTACTGCAACAACGGCGTGGCGCTGCGCTTCGTACCCGAAGAGTAGAACGCATGCAGCAGCGCACGCACGGCGCGAGCCTGGTGCGGACCGGCTTGCGCGTGCAGCAGGGGCACGACGAATTGCAGCGCCTGTATCGGCTGGCGCGCGAATTGTGTCCCGACCAGTTCATCGCTGAAGAGACGCGCGAGCTGCACGCGCTGTATCCGCATGTCTCGCTCGGGCTCATCGACAGCCTGAGGCAGGAGCTGGCGGCCAGGCTGGAGTTGCCGCTGCAGGCGTTTTCCCGTGATCGGTTCTCCGTGCACGGATGTGGTCCGGTCGGGCTGCACGACGATTTCTTCCGCTTTCCCTACGTCTACTTCGTGATCGTAGTGGCGCACTCCGGTCAGCTGGGGCTGGTCGATGCCGGCAGCCGGGCAATCCGGCACGAGGTGGGGGAGATCATCCTGCTCGATCCGCGCGGCAAGCACGCGCTCGTGCCGGAAGGCCGCACCGCCGAGGAGCACCCGTACCAGAGCAGTCACGCGCCCGAGCACGATGTGCAGCGCCAGTTCATGTTCCTGGATTTCGATCTGCGCCGCCCCGATCTGCGTGCACGCCTGCGCCGCCCGCCCGTTGACGCGTGATCATGATGCAGCAGGGGTACTGACGCAGCGGCGCACGCGCGCCGCTGCAGACTGTGGTGCCGGATCCGGGGCAGGGCCCCCGAGACAGGAGCCGTCAGAAGAGCCGGTGCTCGTCGACCTGGCAGTATTGTGGCTGCTCGCTGCTGTCGCGCGTCTGGCTGAGGCGCTCGTAGATCTGCGCATGCCAGTCGGCCACTGAATCCGGTGTCGCGACCACCGGCAGGTGCGTGGGCGCGGGTGTAGTCTTGCCCGTGACCGCGGCGGCTGCCGCCGGATCACAGTCCATCCGGCAGGTGCGCTCCAGGACGGTGGTGGTCGTGGCTGCTTCGGCCATGATCAGAACCTGGACATTGGTTGTGCAGCGGGGCGCGGCATGTAAATTTGACATGAGCATAGCCGACACGCACAGCAGCGCGATCCGGGCGTACCGCAACGAATATGACATCGACGCCTCCCTCGGTTTGTACGCGCAAAGCGCCAGCATACTACATGCCCTGCAACATGTGGATGACACGTCGCGTGCCCCGTGTCGTCGATCCGCGCATCCATGTTCATGCCAGGTAGCGCTGCAGCTCCTCCGTGCTGATCTTGCGTGCCACCGTGCCGGGAGGATGGCGATACCAGCCGGGATCCCGGTAATCGCCCGCATGCAGGTCCTCGCGGACCTTGAGCACGGTGAACATGCCGCCCATTTCGAGCGGCCCGAACGGACCGGTGCCCATCATCATCGGCAGCGTGTTCTCCGGCAGGGGCAGGTGACCCGTCGCGCTGTGCGCCGCATGCTCGGCCATGCCGTGCTCACCCATGGCCATGTAGCCCGGCACCAGCTTGCGGATGTGCTCGGCCAGCTGCGCCTGACTCACCCCGAGCACATTGGGGATGCCGTGGCCCATGGCATTCATGGTGTGATGCGACT
The DNA here is from genome assembly GCA_026125625.1 of Burkholderiales bacterium. GTDB lineage: Bacteria > Pseudomonadota > Gammaproteobacteria > Burkholderiales > SHXO01 > SHXO01. The sequence continues at coordinate 5,119 of JAHCKU010000235.1, forward strand.
TGTGGCAATGAATGGCCCAGTCGCCCGGATCCTCGGCGATGAATTCGACGGCGCGCATGCCGCCGACCGGAATGTCGGTTGTCACTTCCGGCCAACGCGCGCTCTCGCGCACCCAGCCGCCATCGGTGCAGGTCACCTCGAAGTGCGGCCCGTGCATATGGATCGGGTGATTGGTCATGGTGAGATTGCCGACGCGGATGCGCACGCGATCGCCCTGACGCACCACCAGCGGATCGATTCCCGGGAATACGCGGCTGTTCCAGGTCCACAGGTTGAAGTCGGTCATGGTCATGACCTTGGGCAGCGCGGTGCCGGGCTCGATGTCGTAGCTCGACATCAGGAAGACGAAGTCGCGGTCCACGCGGTTGAAGTTCGGATCGCGCGGATGCACGACGAGA
>JAHCKU010000236.1 GCA_026125625.1 Burkholderiales bacterium
GCCTGGAATGCCGACCGCGCCCAGCTGTCCTGCCCATGGTAGAGGTACATGAAGTCGCAGAAGCCGGCCAGGAACCATGCCCCCACCGGGATCATTACCAGTACCGCATGAAGGGGAATGCGCAGAATGCTCGCTGGAGTCTTCATCGTGAGGCACCCGCCAGGTGAATGCAGCATCTCTAGGGAAGGGCTGAACAGCCAACGCGCGGCGCGATAGCTGTCGAGAGCTTCCCGAAGTCCTGCAAGCGCCGTTCCGCGCGCTTGATCCTGCGCGGTCCGGATACGTACACTCGATGCCTTTGTCGTCAGGGCCATCGCTACGATGGAAGAGCTCGAGCGCTTCATGACCACCTCGCCGTTCTTGAGCGGCATGTTCGCCAGCGTGCTGGCGGGGGCGGGGGCAACTGCCCTTGGTGCGCTGCCGATCCTCACTGTCAGGCAGTTGAGTGAGCGGGCGACCAATCTGCTGCTGAGCTTCAGCGCCGGCATCATGCTCGCGGCCACCATGTTCTCCCTGCTGCTGCCCGGCTACGAAGCCGCACTCGCGCAATCCGGCGTCGCGGCAACAGCAGCCGGAGGCGTGCTCCTGAGCCTGGCCGCCGGCGGCTACATGCTGTGGCTGATCAACCGCTATGTGCCGCACGAGCACTTCTGCAAAGGCTGCGAGGGGGACAATACTCAGCGCATGGGCCGCATCTGGCTGTTCGTCATCGCCATCGTGATCCACAACTTTCCGGAAGGTCTGGCGGTGGGCGTGGGTGCGGCCAGCGGAAACGTCGCTACCGGACTGGGCGTTACGGTGGGGATCGGTCTGCAGAATTTTCCGGAAGGCCTGGCAGTCGCCGCCGGACTCATGGCAGTCGGCTACAGTCGCGGGACCTCACTGCTGGCGGCGGTCCTGTCCGGCGTGGTGGAGCCGGTAGGCGGCGTTCTCGGTGCGGCTGCAGTCGCATTCTCCAGCCTGCTGCTGCCGTGGGCGCTGTCCTTCGCCGCCGGTGCGATGCTGTTCGTGATCAGCAGTGAAGTGATCCCCGAGACGCATCGTCCGGGTTACGAGCGCGGCGCGACCACCGCGCTGTTCACCGGCTTCTGCGCGATGTTCTTCCTGGCGGCGACCCTGGGCTGATCGCGAGTGGTCGAAGAATCCGACAGGCCAACTGCCGCATCCGGCAGCGTCAGCTGACCGGCTTCCAGCTCGCCTCGAGCTCCTTGGCCTTGCCGAGCTGCTCCGGCGTCAGCTTCTTCTCGACGCGACGCACCTCGCGCATGGAATAGGCGGCGTCGCGTTCGTTGGGTGCACTCTTCGTCGCCAGCGTGTACCACTTGTGCGCGGCGACCAGATCGTGCTCCACGCCCCGGCCGTTTTCACTCAGCTTACCCATGTAGTACTGCGAGTCGTAATGATTCATGTCCGCGGCGCGGCGAAACCACTTTATTGCTTCTGCGTCGTTGCGGGGTACGCCGAAGCCGTTGTGGTGAAGGAAGCCGACGAAAAAAATTGCCTGCGGATCGCCCGCTTCGGCAGCTTTGTGAAATTGCACGAGCGCCTCGTCGTAACGCCCGCTCGCATAGGCCTGTACACCTTCCTGATAGTCGGCACGGGCAAGCATCGGAACGAGCAGGAGTGCAGCGAGTAGATAGCGAATCATGGTCGGTCCAGAGTCGGTGTTGTCGATCAATTGCGGAAAGCGATGCCCTTGCGGTCCAGCATGCGCAGCAGCGCCGGCCATTCCCTGTCCACTTCCGAACCGCCTGGGTTCTGGAACTGGTAGTAACCCTTCTGCGCCACCTGCTCGGGAATGATATCGAGCTCGGCGCGACCCGCCGCCTGCGCATCGATCTGGATCTGGCAGGCGCAGTCGAGGTAATACATCAGATGGAATGCCTCGCCCACCGTCGCACCCAGGGTCAGCAGTCCGTGGTTGCGCAGAATCATCGCCTTGGAGGTCGGACCCAGGTCGCGCGCCATGCGCGTGCGCTCGTCCAGCTCCAGGGCAATGCCTTCGTAGTCGTGATAGGTGAGCTCGCCGTAGGTGCGCAGCGAATGCTGGCTCAGCGGCAGCAGGCCGTTCTTCTGCGCCGACACGGCCACACCGGCGCGGGTGTGGGTGTGGATCACGCAGTTCACCTCCGGACGCGCTTCATGGACGCAACCGTGGATGACGAAGCCGGCGTAGTTGATGCCCAGTCCGGTGGGATCGTCGACCAGATTGCCGTCCTTGTCGATCTTCACCAGGGTCGAGGCGGTGATTTCGTCGAACATCAGCCCGTAGGGATTGATCAGCAGATGCTCGCTGTCGGGCACGCGGGCCGAAAAATGCGTGTAGATGAGATCGGTCCAGCGGTACTGTGACGCGAGCTGGTAGGCGGCCGCAAGATCGCAGCGCATGTTCCATTCCTCTTCGCTCACGCGCTCGCGCACCGTGAGTGCGTCGACCGCTTTCAACTTTCTTGCCTGCTCGCTCATGTTGCTCCTCCGCTCATCCTGCCCATGGGGCGACAGCGCGCATCCCTCGGCAGGCTGGAGCCACCCGGCTCCGGATTCAGGTCAGACGCGGATCATACCCCTCCGCCAAGAAGCCGGTGAGGCCCTCAGATCGGGACACGCTTCTCGAACTTGCCGAAGTGCAGCAGCAGCGTAGGCAGAATCAGCAGGTTGAGGAGGGTCGAGGTGATCAGGCCGCCGACGATGATGGTAGCCATGGGACCTTCGATCTCCCGCCCGGGTTCACCGGATCCGAGGGCCAGCGGCAACAACGCCAGGCCGGTCACCAGCGCAGTCATGAGAATCGAAGGCAGACGCTCGGAGGCGCCGCGCAAGGCCGTCTCCAACCCCCATTGCAGGCCCTCGGCTTCGACCAGATGCTGGTAGTGCGATACCAGCATGATCGAATTGCGCAGGGTGATGCCGAATAGCGTGACGAAACCGACCAGGGAGCCGAGCGACATCCAGCCTCCGGTGGTGAGCAGTACGGCGCACACGCCGCCGATCAGGGCAAAGGGCAGGTTGACGAAAGTGACGATCAGATTGCGCAAATTGTTGAAGGCAATGTAGAGCAACAGAAAGATACCGATGCCGGCGATCAGCGAGTGCACGATCAGATCCTCTCGTGCCTGCGCCGCCGCCTGTGCCTCGCCGGTATATACCAGGTAGTTGCCGGCCGACAGCCTGACCTGCGCGTCGATGCGCGCACGCACCTCACGCTCGAAATCGCCTGCGTCACGACCTTCGACGTTGGCGGTGACGGTCTGCAGGCGGCGGCCGCCGGCATGCAGGATCTTGTAGCGCCCGCTGGTGAGCGAAATGTCGGCGACCTGCGCCAGTCGGATCAGACGCCCGTCTCCGGCGCGCAATTGCAGATTGCCGACGCGACCTATGTCGTTGCGTGTCTTCGATTCGAGCACCACCACCAGATCCAGCACGCGCCCTTCGCTGTAGATCTGCCCCACGCGCTCGCCCTCGTAGGCGGCGCTGATGGCGCGCAGCACGTCGAGCGGCGCGAGCCCGAACGCCGCTGCACGGTCGTGGCGCAGGCGGATGCTCAGCTGCGGCGTGCCGGGCGGTGCCTGCACCTGCACATCGCGCGCGCCCGGAACGGCGCTGACGGCCGCCGCCACCTGCTGCGCATCGCGATCCAATGCATCCAGGGAATTCCCGTAGATGTTGATCGCCAGCGGTGCGGCAAAGCCGGTGATGGTCTCCTCGATGCGCTCGGTGAGAAAAGTGTTGACGCCGAAGGCGACCCCCGGCCAGACGATGGAGGCGCGCTCGCCGGACAGCGTCTCACGGATCTCGCGCAGAATGCGCTGCTGCTCCCGCCCCGGCAGCGCGCCGATCTCCACCTCGAATTCGCTGTAGTGGGTGCCGAACGTATCGGCACCGTTGGGCGCCCGCCCGACCCACTGCGCCACCGACTGCACGCCTTCGATTTCGAGCAGAGCCTGCGACACCCGGCTGCCGATGCGCAACGATTCGGACTCGGCCGTGCCCGGCACGGCGCTCATGTGCACGATGTAGTGGCCTTCGCGCAATGTCGGAATGAACTCGCCGGAGAACAGCGGCAGCATACCGATGCCCAGCGCGATGACGGCGAACACGCCGGCCACCACGCGCTGCGGGAAGCGCTCCACGCGCCGCAGCATTCCAATGTAGCGCGGCTTGAGCCAGGTGGCCGCCGGTGGATCGACTTGCTCGAGATTGCCGCGCGCCAGCAGCAGGTAGCACAGCGCCGGCGTCAGCGTCAGTGCCACCCCGAGCGAGGCAAGGATGGCGAGAATGTAGGCTTGACCGAGCGGAGCGAACAGCTTTCCGGCGATACCGGATAGCGTGAGCAACGGCATGAACACCAGGGCGACGATGAAGGTGGCGTACACCACGGAGCTGCGCACCTCGACCGCTGCATCCAGCACCACTTCCCGCAGCGGACGCAGCCCGCGATTCTCGCGCAGGCGGCGAAAGATGTTCTCGGTGTCGATGATGGCATCGTCCACCACTTCGCCCAGCGCGATGGCCAGACCACCCAGCACCATGACGTTGAGGCTGACGCCGAAATGGTGGAGCACGATCACCGCTGACAACAGCGAGGCCGGGATCGCGGTGGCACAGATGAATGCGGTGCGCAGGTTGTAGAGGAACAGGAACAGAACGATCACCACCAGGATCGAGCCTATGGTGAGATCGAGGCGCACGTTGTCCACCGCCGTCTCGATGAAGTTGGCGGGACGGAACATGCGCGGATGAATGGTCACCTGCTCCTTGTCGAGCAGCGGCTGCAGCTGGGCGATGGCGCGCTCGAGATCGGCCGTCACCGCGCGCGTGTTCGCGCCGAGCTGGCCCTGCACCATCAGGAACACACCCGGCTTGCCATCGATGCCGGCGGCGGAAATCGACGGTGCCGCGGCTTCCGCAACAGTGGCCACGTCGCGCAGGCGCAGCACCTGCCCTTCCTTTTCGCTCAACAGCACGCCGGCCAGATCCTGCACGCTGCCGGGCTGGCCCTGAGCGTTGACGATGATGTGCTGATTGGTGGTCTTGATGAAGCCCGAGGCGAGCAGACCACTGGCCTTGCCTGCCGCATCCAGCACTTCGTTGAGCGACAGCCCGTGCCGCATGAGCCGCTCCGGGTCGACCTGCACCTGCCACTGGCGCACGTCGCCGCCGAACACGTTCACTTCCGCCACGCCCTCGACCGCGAGCAGGTGCGGCCGGATGGTCCAATCCACCAGAGTGCGCAGATCCATCAGCGAGCGCTGCTCCGAGGTCAGCCCGACGCCCAGCACCGTGCTCGCCGACGACGTGAGCGGGGTCATGGTCGGTTGTGCCACGCCGCGCGGCAGCTGATTGGCAAGCGCAAGCAGGCGCTCGCCCACCACCTGCCGGTTCTGGTAGACGCCGGAGCCTTCGCGGAAGAACACGCTCACCACGGACAGCCCTGGGATGGACTGCGAGCGCACCATTTCTACGGCGGACGTACCCGCCAGCGCATTCTCGATCGGCTGCGTCACC
>JAHCKU010000237.1 GCA_026125625.1 Burkholderiales bacterium
AGGAGGCCAACAACGAGGCGCTGGCCGAGGCCGTGCTCGAGATCCTGCCGCGCTACCTCGCCAAGGAGGGCGTGGTGGCGATCGGCGAGATCGGCTACGACGACCAGACCGCGCTCGAAGACAAGTACTACCGCGCGCAGCTCGCGCTGGCCGTCGAATACGACATGCTGGTGATGGTGCACACGCCGCACCGCGACAAGAAGGCCGGGACGCTGCGCAGCATGGCGGTGGCGCTCGAGATGGGCATGCAGCCCGAGCGCGTGGTGATCGACCACAACAACGAGGAAACCGTGCGCGACGTGCTCGAGCGCGGCTTCTGGGCCGGCTTCACGCTCTATCCGCACACCAAGATGGGACACGAGCGCATGGTCGAGGTCGTGCGCCGCTACGGCTCGCACCAGATCTTCATCGACTCCAGCGCCGACTGGGGCGTGTCCGATCCGCTGGCGGTGCCCAAGACGGCGCGCCTGATGCTCGAGCGCGGCGTCGCGCGCCACGACGTCGAAGCCATCTGCTACAAGAATGCGCTGCTTGCCTTCGGTCAAAGCGGGCAGATGCAGGAGGCGCACTGGCTCTCGCCCGAGCCGATCGATCAGCGCATGCTGTTCGAAGGCAACTCGGTGCTCCGAGGTCAGCAGCCGCAGGTGGACGAGCTGCCTCGCATTCCCGAGAAGGTCGACGACGATATCGTGATCAAGTAAAGGATCGAGCGGATACGAAGGAGACTGCAGTGAAGTTGGAAGCAGCACAAACTGACCGCGTGGCCGAGCACGGCGCGGTCTATCACCAGAGCTTCGCCGTCCAGTACGACTATCCGGTGCATTTCACCGAGAATCTGTTCGCCCCGGACAACCCGGTGTTCGCCCAGGTTCTGACGCGCAAGGAACCCGACAAGCGGCACCGGTTCATCGCATTGGTCGATGCCAGCGTCGCCGCGGCCTGGCCGACGCTGGTGCACGAAATCGCTTCGTATGCCGAGGCGCATGGGGATTGCATGCAGCTGGCCGCCGCACCGGAACTGGTGGCAGGCGGCGAGCAGATCAAGAACGACGTGGCCGTGATCAACCGGTTGCAGCACAGGCTGGTCGAGCTGGGAATCGATCGCCATGCGTTCGTCATCGGAGTGGGTGGTGGCGCTTTTCTCGACGCCATCGGCTATGTTGCCGCCACCACCCACCGAGGGATCCGCCATATTCGCGTGCCGACTACGGTGCTTGCCCAGAACGATTCGGGCGTGGGCGTGAAGAACGGCATCAACGCGTTCGGCATGAAGAACCTTCTGGGAACGTTCGCGCCTCCGTTCGCGGTGCTCAACGACTTGCGCTACCTGCGCACGCTGCATCCGCGCGACAAGATCGCCGGCGTGGCGGAAGCCGTCAAGGTCGCACTCATCCGCGACCGTGTGTTCTTCGAATGGCTCGAAGCCAATGCCGTTGCCCTCAGCGAGGGCCGTCCGGCGGAAATGGCACGCATGATCCGCCGCTGTGCCGAGCTGCACATGCGCCAGATCGCACACGGTGGAGATCCCTTCGAGACCGGCAGTGCGCGTCCCCTCGATTACGGCCACTGGGCAGCGCATAAGCTGGAGGCACTCACCGCCCATGAGCTGCGGCATGGCGAGGCGGTGGCCATCGGTCTGGCGCTCGACACCCGCTACTCGGTCCAGGCAGGCATGCTCGCCACCGGCGCAGACCAGCGAGTCTATGCGCTGCTCAAACGCCTCGGCTTCTATCTGTGGCATCCGCTCATGGAGGCACGCGACGCCGACGGACATTGGATTCTGCTACGCGGGCTGGAAGAGTTTCGTGAGCATCTGGGCGGCGAACTGACCATCACGCTACTGCGTGACATCGGCCAGGGCGAAGAAGTCCATCATATGGACACCGATTGCATCCTTCGTGCGGTGGCATGGCTGCACCGCCTGGAGGCAGGTCAGTGAGATTGCCCGACGGCACGCACCTCACCTATTGCAGCAATATTCACCCGGGCGAGACCTGGGCCGAAGTGCGCGCCAATCTCGAGCGCTACGTACCGCAGGTGCGCGACGCCGTTGCGCCTCAGGATGAGTTCGGCGTGGGTTTGCGGTTGTCCGCTCGCGCTGCGGCGGAGTTGTCCGACGCAGAGTGCTTCGACGAGTTCGTCGATTTTCTGTCTCGCGAGCGGCTGTACGTCTTCACCCTCAACGGCTTTCCCTACGGCACCTTCCACGGCACACGGGTGAAGGAGGATGCCTACCTGCCGGATTGGCGCGACGCGGAGCGTCTGCGCTATACGAACCTGCTCGCGGACCTCTTCCAGCGCCTGCTTCCCGAGGGCATCGAGGGCAGTATCAGCACCGTTCCCTGTGCGTACAAATCCGCGCTGGGCGATCCCGCCGATGTCGAACGCATGACCGATAATCTGCTGTGCCATGTGGCCCATCTGGTCGAGATGGAACGGCGCAGCGGCAAACACATCGCCTTGGCACTCGAGCCCGAGCCCTGCTGCTACCTCGAAACCGTCGACGAGACGATCGCGTTCTTCGAGCATCACCTGTTTAGCGCCGCCGCCGTCCGCCGCCTGGGCAAGTTGACCGGGTTGAGCGGTGGCCCTGCAGCGGATGCGTTGCATCGCCATATCGGTGCATGCCTGGACCTGTGTCATGCGGCGGTGGAATTCGAAGACCCGGCGCTATGCGCGCAACGTCTGCTGGACTCCGGCATTCGCATCCCCAAGGCGCAGATAAGCGCCGGCCTGCGCATTGCGCGCCTCACACCGGAGGCACTGGAGGCGCTGCATCCCTACGAGGATGCGGTCTATCTGCATCAGGTGGTGGAGTCCGGTGCGGATGGGCTGCGCCGCTTCAATGACCTGCCGGAAGCGTTGCACAGCGCTCAGGAGCAATGGCGCGACGCGGAGTGGCGCGTGCACTTCCACGTACCGGTCTTCGTCGAGAATCTGGGACCTTTTTCCTCGACCCAGTTCTTCATCCGCGAGGCCCTGACGACGCATCGCCGTACACCGATCTCGTCTCAGCTGGAGGTGGAGACCTACACCTGGGATGTCCTGCCGCCAGCTCTACGGAGCATCGGCGTTGAACAGGCTGTCGCGCGCGAGTTGCAATGGGTGCTGGCGCAATTGCGGGAATCGGACACACCCTCCTCCATCGGCAAGACCGGAACGAGCGGATGAATCTGAGCGTTGCGCTGAAGCTCGGACGCATCTCCAATCTCCCGACCGTCTGGAGCAATGTGCTGGTCGGGGCACTCCTGGCCGGCGGCTCGCTCGCGGATGCACGACTCCCGCTGCTGCTGGTCTCGCTGTCCCTGTTCTACGTGGGCGGCATGTTTCTGAACGATGCATTCGATCGCGAGTTCGACGCAAAGGCGCGTCCCGAGCGGCCGATTCCCTCGGGCCAGGTGAGCGCAGCCCAGGTGTTCGGCTTCGGCTACGGCATGCTGGCGCTGGGTCTGCTGCTGCTCGTCTGCGTAGGCTACGGATTCGGCACCGGCACCGGATGGCGGCCACTTGCGGCCGGCAGCGCGCTCGCTGCAGCCATCCTCGCCTACGATCGCTGGCACAAGAGCAATCCGCTGAGTCCGCTGGTCATGGGGCTGTGTCGCGTGCTGGTATACCTCACCGCAGCGTTCGCATTCAGTGCGGTACCCCCGGCTGCCGTCCACATCGGTGCGGTCATGCTGCTGTGCCACCTGATCGGCCTCACCTATGCGGCTAAACAGGAACACCTCGGACAGCTGGAGAGCGTCTGGCCGCTCGGATTTCTCGCTGTCCCGATCATCTACGGCCTCGTGCTGGGACTGCAGTCCGTGGCAGCGCTGCTGCTCGTGGTGGCATTCACCGCATGGGTGATCTATGCGATCAGGCTGCTGCTGCGCCGGGCGCGCGGCGACGTGCCGCGCGCCGTGGTGAGCCTGATCGCCGGCATCTCGCTGCTCGATGGCATCCTGCTCGCCGGACATGGGCACTGGGAGGCCGCCCTCGTTGCCGTAGGTGCATTCCTGCTTACCCTTGCCCTGCAGCGCTGGGTCTCGGGCACCTGAGAATCATGAGCACTCCACCGGTTCACGCTGATTGCAACACCGCTGCAGGGGAAATGATCCCCGTGATCGATCGCAACCGTTGCGAGGCCAAGGCTGCCTGTGTCGAAGTCTGTCCCTACGACGTATTCGAGATCCGCACGCTTTCCTCGCCACAGCGTGCGCAGCTGTCTCTGCGCGGCAGGCTTAAAGCATGGGCCCATGGCAACCGGCAGGCGTTCGTGGTGCGTGCCGAGGATTGTCACGCCTGCGGCCTGTGCGTGAAGGCCTGTCCTGAACAGGCAATCCAGCTGCGTGTCCTGTCATCGGTTTGAAGCGGTCGGCTTGCACTCGGCACGCACCTGGCGCGTCACATCCTTTCCCCTCGCCTGCAGCGTGCGCGGCACGAACTATTCGTCCGCGGAGAGCGAGTGGCCCGTCACGCGTGCTTCGGGATGAACTCCCTTCTCCGGCTTTACGAAACGCCGAGGCTCGCAGCACGAGCGTCATGCTATACATCCGCGCATGGACGCATTGGTCGCGCACCTGCTTCGCCTCGCCGTTGCCATGACCGGGTATCCCGAGCCAGCATTGCCGCCCGATGTGCAGATCGTCTCCGATGACCGGATGCCATGCGCCTGTATCGCAGCCACGCTCTACCCGTCGACTGTCTTCGGCTATGGATACAGCATGCACTTACCCTCTCGTATAATCCTGCACGAGACTATCGATCCGCGTAGTACCTTCGGTGCCAGCGTCCTGCTGCACGAACTGGTGCACGCTCTGCAGGCTGTCGAAGGACCGGCGGTGCCGGGCAGCGCGCAGTGGCATAATCGCGAACGGGAAGCGTACGCTGCCCAACGACGCTACCTGATGCGCCATGGACTCGCAGCACCAGGCCGGTTCGGGCTCGGTTCATCGGAAGATTGAGTGCCGCTGTCGCACCCGGGTACCGTCCACCGAGTAGCGTACCGACAGCGTCTATGCGTGAATGGCGCATCGACTATTTCAGGATTTAATCCCGGGCGGAATGAGCCTTGCTCGTATATGGACTGTCACCGTAACGACACTGTGACTCGACCGATGGATCAGCAAGTATCTTTTCCAGCAGGAACCGGAACACGTACTCAGGGGGCGTGCATGACGAGCTTCTCACGCGGGCTGCGCATGATCGCGCTCACCGGCCTTTCCATCCTTGCCTGTGCGAACGCATTCGCACAAAGCGACGATGCTGCCTCACAGGACCAGGACATCGCCTCGCAAGGCAACCCCGGAAATGGCGGCGAATTGTTCTCCCGCTACTGCCGCGGATGCCATGGCGAGGGGGGGCGCGGAGACGGCATGGTTTTCATGCCCAAGGTGCCCAACCTCACCAAGAAGGGCTACATCGACCAGCTGCCCGACTCCTATCTGCTGCTCGCGATCAGCAAGGGCGGTCCGGGCATCGGCAAGAGCAATTACATGCCGGCCTTC
>JAHCKU010000238.1 GCA_026125625.1 Burkholderiales bacterium
CGCAGGGCGCCGAAGGCCAGCGGCCGCCAGCCGACCGGAATCGACCCGGCCACGATCGGGTGCTGAGCCGGCGCGAGGGTGTCGACCGGCAGGACGGTAAAGCCGACCCCGAAATCGTTCTTGATGGCCAGCACCTCGAGGAGCGAGTCTGCAGCACACCAGAGCCCTTCGGCCCGGGCCGTGTTGCCGCCCTGAGTCACCCCGTCCCATTCGACGGAAACAAGGCCGGTCCCCCGCTCGATCGGAGGGACCGGCTTGACGCACGCACCGGCCGCCACGGCCAGGCCAAGAAACCAGAGACGCATACGGAAGGGAAGCTAGGCCAATCGGACCCTAAAGGCGACCGCCCGAATCGAGGGCTGATCCGGGCGGCCTGTGACTTCAATGCATCCTGCTGTGGAGTTCAGGAGGCCTGGGCCCACTTGCTCCGGCCATCGCGGTGGAGGCCATAGGCGCGCAGCCGGCGCCACAGGGTGGTTCGGCTGATGCCAAGACTCTTGGCCGTTTCGGCCAGGCGCCATCCGTTGGCGTCGAGGGAGCGGACGATCGCTTCTTTTTCCCGCTCTGCGAGGGTCTTGGGTCCGACCGTGCCAGGCAGGAACATGGCCTCGCCAAGATCGATGGTGCCGACCTTGAGTGGCTTGAGCCTCCCGCCCAGCTCGGCGAGCTGCGGCATCAGTTCCCGCGATGTCTGGCTGAAATCGAGTCCCAGATCTCGGGCATGCTCATTGGCATAGAGCACCTTACCCTGGGTGTCGAACACCACCACGCCCTCTGCAAAAGCGTCGAGCAATGTCTTCGCGAGGGGTGAGAACACCGACGGCATTGGCGGAGAAGACGGGTTCGTCGTCATGGTTGAGATAACGTCGATACGTTGCAAAAGGTTTCGAACAGAGACGATGTCGACAAGATACCCAGAACAGCACGGGCGGACAAAAAAGAGTGCTGCGATTCGCCTTCAGGCTTGAGCTGAATTCGTACACGAACCACCTTGACCGTCCGGTCAGTCTGGTTCAGATTAGAATCTCCCCAACCCGTCAACGCTATGCGAGACAACATCATCGACGCTTCCGTCAGAACCTTGACGGCCGCCGGCCTGGAGGGATGGTCGCTTCAGCAGGTCGCAACGGCGGCTGGCTGTGCCAAGGGACTGGTGATTCACTACTTCGGGACCAAGGCATCCTTACTCCTCGAGACCGGTGAGCGGATCGCGGCCATCAGAGCCCAACGCCGGCTCCAGGCTGTCGGGACGCGTGGCACCGCAGGCATCGATCGGCTCTGGCAAGTCATCGCTGACGACGCAGCGATGGGAACGACAGCGGCCGCCCTGGCCCTGGCCAGTCACGGCATCCCCAGCCGCAGGCCGGGCGATCCGGCAGACCTGCATGCCGCAATGGCCCTCTGCCTGGGCATCCCACCCGACTCGCTGGCTGCGCCGCTGGCCCTGACCGCCATGCTGGAAGGAGTCGAACTGCAACTGGTTCGCGGCACGCCCGTCGGCGCGGTCCGGGCCACCTTCGATCGGCTCTGGCTCTCACTGATCGAGTAGTCGCAGCGCCCCGAACTTCACTCGAAGTCCTGCTGTCTGCACTCGACAAATCGTGCCGAGGCTTCGTGAAGGAACCTTCCAGCAGGGCTCATGATCGGTTTGCCCCTCGACTGGCACCTTACCGGAGGTTCGTGGGCACCCCTTCAGGGCGAAGGGTGCATGGACCTCCGGGCGCCGTTCCCGAATCTCCCGGTCGGAGCCCGTGATCTGACTCGGACAACGAGGTGAGGTCATGAGAGCACTGTTCGGTTTTCTCACTTCGGTTCTGCTGCTGGTGGCAACAGGGCCGCTCCACGCACAACCCCGAACGGTGTCCGGCACCGTTCGCGCTCAAGCCGATGGCGCCCCCCTGGCCGATGTGACGGTGCGCCTTCGGGGCGCAATCACCAGTGTGCGCACCTCCGCAGCTGGCGCATTCCAGATCGAGGTGCCGGCCGCATCCACCGACATTCTGGTAGTAAGCCATCCTGACTATGACGTGGCCGAGGTGGAGCTGCTGGGCCGGACGAGCGTGGAGATCGAACTGCGCTCCAACATCCGGTACAACCAGTATGGTGTCGCAGTGCCCCGTAAGCCGGTGGCGGGCGAAGCCCGTGACGGCCTGCTGGTCTTCGAGGCGGCGGACGGCTCCTTCAAGCTCTGGTACGACCTGCGGGTCCAGATGGACGGCGGCTACTTCTTCGGCGAGACGCTGAGCCCGATCGGCAACGGCATCGAGATGCGCCGGGCGCGCATGGCCTTCAAGAGCGAGTTTGCCCGCAAGTGGTACGCCGAGATCGATATGGATTTCGCCGACTCCCGCGCCGACCTGAAGGATGCGTACCTGCAATACACGCCGACGCCGGGGTTCGACGTGAGGGCCGGCAACTTCAAGGAAATTTTTTCGATTGAGCAGAACACGACCAGCCGTTACCTGACGTTCCTGGAGCGGCCGATGGTGACCCGCGCAATGACGCCGTCTCGGCACGTCGGCTTCCAGGCGGTGTATGGGAGGCCCTACGTGCTCCTCGCAGGCGGCCTGCATTTTCAGATCGTGGACGGCTGGGAAGAAGTGCAGATACGCAAGGACAACAACAGCGCGTTCGGCGCGGACGAAGGCTACTCGCTGACCGGCAAGCTGGTACTGATGCCGTTCTATCATGATACCGAAAAGGGCCTGCACCTGGGTGCGGCCGCCTCCTACCGCACTCCAAAAACCACTGATCAGATTGGCACGGTGCGGTTCGACACCCGGGGAATCTCGAACATCAACCGCCGCAAGTATCTGGACACAGACCGGCTCCAGAATGTGAGCAGCACCGTCCTGACCGGGCTCGAAGGAGCGGCCTATTACCGGAACTTCCGGATCCAAGGCGAGTACAATACGGCTCGGGTCGCCTACAAAGACGCCAGCTTGGGGAAGGAAAACTTCCAGGGGTTCTACGTCTTCGGCAGCACCATGCTTTTCGGCGGCAAGTACCGCTACAGCACGGCGGATGGTGAGTTCACCCAGCCCAGTCTGGGCCGGGGCTGGGGTGATCTCGAACTGGCCGTGCGCTACGAGTACCTCGATCTCAACAGCCGCAAGGACGGCGTCATGGGTGGCGAGGGTGAGGGCATCACCGTCGGCGTGAACTTCTACCCGATCAGCAACGTGAAGCTCAGCATGAACTACGGCTGGGTGAACCACGATCGCTGGGCAAACGGGCGGAACCGCCTGCCCACTGGCCTCGACGCGCAGGGCAACCCGACCGCCAATCCGCTGCTGATCGTCACACCGGAGGGGAAGGCGGGCGAGGATTTCAGCTCATTTTCGTTCCGGGTGCAGGTCTCGTTCTAACCGACACCCGACGCTGGCAATCTGGAGGACTTGATCATGAGACAGCTACTGAGGATGGCCGCCCTGGGACTCGTCGGCCTCGCCATGGCAGGTTGCGTGACCGACGCGGTAGAACCTCCTCCGCCCCCGAAGGAGGCGGAGGTCATCCATCATTGGAACTTCAACGCCCTGCCCACCGGCCAGCTGACCGAGGCACTCGCCAGCGCGAGCAAGGTGGGTACGGGGCGAATCACCTATCCCGGCACCGGCAACGGCTATATGGACCGGGTCGACCCCGGCACCGATCTCAATGCCCTCTCCGGGATACCGGCAGGCTTCGGGCTGCGACCGCGGAATCCGTCGAACACGCGGGAACTGCTGATCGTGGCGCCGTCGACGGGCTACGAGAAGCTGGAGATCAGCTATGCATTGCAGCGCAGCTCCCCGGCAGGCGCCGAACAGCAGCTGCTGCAATACTCTGCGGACGGTGGTACGACCTGGGTGAATGTGGCGCCGGCGTATGACCTCACGGCGATTGACCCGAACTGGGAACGGAAGTACTTCAACCTCGAGACGGTGGCCGCGGTCAGCAACAATGCCAACCTCCGTTTCCGGATCCTGTTCCAGGGCCCAGCCGCGGCGGGAACCTCCGGCAATCACCGGATCGACAACCTGATTATCGAAGGCGTTCCGCAGTAACGCGACGCTCCCGGCGTGGTGCGCGCGACTTCCACCAAGCGCGGGAGGTCAGCAATGGGTAAGGAGACAATGCAAATCGGGGTGCTGTCGAAGCCCCGGTTCGAGTTCCGATCGTTTGGGCAGAACTTCGACCGAATTCACCACCGGATGTCACGGTTTTCCGTGCCGATACCTGAGAAGGTCTGGGAGCGGCACTCGGACGAGATCTACATCGTCTCACGCACCAACGACGTGAACAACACCAAGATCCGCGACGGCAAAATGGACATCAAGACCTTCGTTCAGGCTGTAGACGGGCTCGAGCAGTGGAATCCGCTCATGAAGGGTGAGTTTCCCCTGCCACCCGACATCCTCCGCAACGAAGTGTTCCCGGCGTTCCAGGTAACCCTGCCACCTCTGCCCGCCCGCGACTGCAGCTACGAAGCATTCCTGGAGCTGATCCGGACCCACCCGGACCTCGCGGCGGTCAGAGTCCACAAGCAGCGATTCGGTTATCTGGTGCATGATACCATCTGCGAGTATGCCGTCGTTCTGATCAACGGCGCCCGGGTCGTGAGCGTGGCGACCGAATCGACCGAGGTTTCCGATCTGCAGCGCACGATCGTGGACACTGGAATGACCGGTCTCGAGAATATCAACTACCTTCAAGCCATCAAGCGGGTGCTCGGGATGAGCCCGGCGCCGCTGGCCAACGCATAGCCCTGGAGGAGCGATGGCACAGGAAATCGAGCGGAAGTTCCTGGTGAAGGGCGCTTTCAAGGATCAGATTGAGCGAAGCACTCGCATCGTCCAGGGCTATCTCTCCTCCGTACCTGAGCGCACGGTCCGCGTTCGGCTCAAAGGTGAGAAAGGGTTCCTCACGATCAAGGGCATCGGTAGCGCATCAGGAGCAAGTCGGTTCGAGTGGGAGCGAGAGATTCCGGCAAGTGAGGCCGAGCAGCTTCTGGCCATCTGCGAACCGGGCGTCATCGACAAGGTCCGGCATCTTGTCCGAGCAGGCGGCCACACCTTCGAAGTGGATGAGTTTCGCGGCGAGAACGACGGACTCGTCGTGGCCGAAATCGAGCTGTCGGCCGAGGATGAGAGCTTCGAGCGCCCGGTGTGGCTCGGGTCGGAGGTCACCGGCGATGCTCGCTACTACAACAGCATGCTGATGAAGCAGCCCTACACCACCTGGGCAACAGGCGCAGGATGAGCGCGCAGCCGGAGGTGAAAGTCGGCACGGTGCATGACTCGCTGGACATGCGCCAGTACCGGATCGAGCAGCTGCCGGTCCGGCAGCGCACCGCCTTTGAGCAACAACTGGCGCGAGCGGGACTCGTCCTCGCCCCTCTGATATTCCTGCTCTTTGCCTTCGTGATCGAGCTGCCCTACCTCCAGGGCGTGAACCCCGATTCGATCGTGTCGGCGGCCGCCAAGTCTGAACTGGCTGCCAAAGGCGC
>JAHCKU010000239.1 GCA_026125625.1 Burkholderiales bacterium
CGAGCGCTTGCTGGCCGTGGTGCGCTCTTCGATGACGATGGTGAGCGTGTCGCCGACGAAGCGTGCGTGCCGATCCGAGAACAGGGCCACCCGCGCGTGATCGGGCTGATAGATGGACCCGGTATGGATGATCGGCTCGCGTGCCGGCGCCGGACGCGTGGTCATCGGCTGGTGCACCGTGGTCGGCGGCGAGTTCCAGGCACAGCCGGAGAACAGGGCAACCGCCAGAGCCAGCAGCGGCAGGCGCAGTCCGCGATAGCCGGGCAGGCGCGGCGCGACGGTGAACAACGCCAGGACACCGACGCGCGCCCACAGGGTGGGCGGCGTGCCGGAGCGAAGGTGACGGGTGCGGATCATGTGGAGTCGGCCGGTGAAGATCACAGTTGCGTCAGGCGTTGCAGCATCTGATCGGAGGTCTGCACCGCCCGCGAGTTGATCTCGAACGCGCGCTGAGCGGTGATCAGATTGACCAGCTCTTCCGTGACGCTGACGTTCGAGGTCTCGACGTAGCCTTGGTTCAGCACACCCAGCCCATTGCCGCCCGGATCGTTCACCGTGGGTGGACCGGAGGAGGCGGTTTCCAGGAAAAGATTCTCGCCGCGGCTCTGCAGGCCGGCGGGGTTGACGAAATCGGCCAGCTGGATGTTGCCGATCTGTGTCGGCGTCGGGCTTCCAGGCTGCGTGACGGAAACCGTACCGTCGGCACCCACGGTGATGCTCAGCGCATCGGCGGGAATCGTCAGCGCCGGCTGCAAGGCATAGCCGGAGGGATTCACCACCTGCCCCTGACTGTCGAGCTGAAACGCGCCGTCGCGCGTGTAGGCAGTGGAGCCGTCGGGCATCAGGATCTGGAAGAACCCGCGGCCATTGATCGCCAGATCCAGGCTGTTGCCGGTCTGCTGCAGATTGCCGTTGGTGAAGATGCGCACGGTCGCCACCGGTGTGACACCCGTGCCGACCTGCAGGCCGGTGGGGAACTGCGTCTGCTGCGACGATTGCGCCCCGGGCTGGCGCAGCGTCTGATACAGCAGATCCTCGAAGATCGGACGCTGGCGCTTGAAGGCGTTTGTGCTGACGTTGGCGAGGTTGTTGGAAATGACGTCGACGTTGAACTGCTGCGCCTCGAGACCGGTCTTGGCGATCCAAAGAGAGCGGATCATTTCTTCTCCTGTTTCTGTATCAGCAGCGCGGCCGACATCTCGGCATACACCGCGCGCGCTTCGGCGCGCAGGGTGCGGATGCGCTGGGCGATGGCCGACGTGGCCGATGGCGACGCATCCTGTGTGGCAGCCGTCGTCCCGCGCCGCCCGCTTTCTGTGGCGGCCGGATGCCGGCCGTGTGTTCTCGAGGTCTTGTGCATTCGCTTCGGTTCCTGTTCGATATCCGGTGAATGGTTCATGACCGGCGTTACGCCGACATGTTCATGATCTGGCTCCACTGGCGCGCGTTGTTCTCCGCCATCTGGATGAGCTTGATCTGCGTTTCGTACTGGCGGGCATGGGAGATCATCTCCACCAGTGATTCGACCACGCTCACGTTGCTGCCTTCGAGCGTGCCGGATGCCAGCTGCACATTCGCGTCCGCCGGCGCGGGCGTGGCACCGGCCAGTCGAAACAGCCCGTCATCGCTGCGCTGCAGATCCTTGGCCGGCGGATTGACCAGCTTGATACGGCCCAGGATGTCGACCGCGTTCGGAATGCCGTCGAGGGGAACCGCCGAGACGGTGCCGTCGCTGCCGATGGTCACTTCGGCGTTGGGTGGAATGGTGATCGGCCCGGCTTCACCCAGAACGTTCAGCCCGTCGCGGGTCTGCAACTGGCCGTTGCTGGTGAGCTGCAGATCGCCGGCACGGGTATAGGCCTCGCGTCCGTCCGGCCCCTGCACCGCGATCCAGCCATCGCCCATGACGGCGACGTCCAGCGCACGACCGGTCTGAGTCACCGGACCAGGACGAAAGTCTCCCGCAGTGGTCGTGTCCACCACGAAGGTACGCGTGCCCGCGCCGGGACCGACCACCGGCAGGGCACGAAAGGCGCTGACCGCCGCACGGAAACCGGCGGTCGACGCGTTGGCAAGATTGTGGGATACCGCTGCCTGGCGCTCCAGCGTGTGCTTTGCGCCGTTCATGGCAACGTAGATCATGCGATCCATGCGCTGTGCTCCGTGGCCTTACGCGGCAGTGTCAGCGCAGGTTGACCAGGGTCTGCAGGATGGCGTCCTGCGTCTTGATGGTCTGTGCGTTGGCCTGGTACACGCGCTGCGCGGTGATCATGTTCACCAGCTCGGAGGTCAGGTCGATGTTGGCATCCTCGACTGCGGAGGACTGCAGCACGCCTACCGACCCCGTGCCCGGCACGCCCACGATCGGCAACCCGGAGGCAGACGTCTCCTCCCACTGGTTGTCGCCGATGGGATTCAAGCCCTGCGGGTTGCGGAAGTCGGCCAGCACGATCTGCGCGAGATTGCGGCTCTGGCCATTGGTATAGCGGCCAACGATGACGCCATCGGAGCTGACGTTGAAGCCGGCCAGACGGCCCGAAGCGAAGCCGTCCTGCGCCAGGTCGTTGACCCCGAAGGCCGAGCCGTACTGAGTGGAACCGGTCAGGTCGAACTCGAACTGCAGCGGCGTCACCGCACCACTGCCGACGGTCAGTGAAACGTTCGTCGGCATGGTCGTGGTCCACGCTCCGGTGTTGCTGACGTTCAGCGTGACCGGATTGCCGGCGCCGGCGCCGAGGTTGGCATTGGTCAACGCGGTGCCATCGACGCTGCCGTACATCTGCCACTCTCCGGCAGTGGCCGTCTTCACCAGATAGATGCTGAACACGTGGGGGTTGCCCAGGCTGTCGTATACGTTGCCCGACGTGGAAAAGTTGTAGCTCTCGGGATTGTTCGGGTTGAATGCGCCGACTGTGGGTTGCGTTTCACGCGAATCGAAATTCATGCCGAGGCGGAACTCGGAGGTCGTCCGCGGAGGAACGTCCGAGAACGAGATCTGGATCGGAGCCGGTGCCGACGGCACGATGTTGCCGTTGACATCGGCGATGTAGCCGGTCAGGTTCAGGCCCTGACTGTTGACCAGATAGCCCTGCGCATCGAAGCGGAACTGGCCGTTGCGCGAGTAAGTCACTGCGCCGCCGTCGTCCATGCGGAAAAAGCCCTTGCCGTTGATGGCCACATCCAGCGGATTGCCGGTGACCGAGATGTTCCCCTGCGTGAACAGTTGCGCGACAGCCGCGACCTTCGCACCGATGCCGATCTGGCTGGCACCGCCGCCCGACAGGGAGTTGGCGAACACGTCCGCGAACTGCGCCTGCGAGCCTTTGAACCCGACCACGCTGGCATTGGCAACGTTGTTGCCGATCACGTCCAGGTTCTTGCTGGCGGTGTTCAGACCACTCAATCCCGATTGAAATCCCATGGTTCCCTGACTCCTGTGTTACGGAAGAATCTGCTTGATCTGACCGAGCGGCATCATGCCCAGCCCGTAGGTATCGAGCATCAGCCCTTGTGCGTCGAGCACCACGCCGTACACACGCCCGAAGCCGAGCGTGTCGACGGCAGTTTGTTTGCCTGCACGCGTCGCGGTCACCTCGAACACGTACTTGCCATCGGCGAGCTGCTCCTCGGTGTCCGACTGGCCGTCCCAGGTGATGGAAGTAGTGCCTGCCGACTGCGGGCCGAGCAGTACGCTGCGCACCAGCGCACCGTCCGGCTTGAAGATCTTCACCTCCACCCCGTCCGCAGGCGTGTCCAGGACGAAGGCAGCATTCGCCAGGCCCTGCTCCAGCAGCAGGCTGTCGCCTGCGCCCAGCACACCCCGCCCGATCAGCGAGCCGGCCTGCAGCGTCTGGGCGGCCAGGAAGCTCGCCTCCATGTTCTGCAGCGTGGCGTTGAGCTTGTCGATGCCGTTCACCGTGCTGATCTGCGCGATCTGCGTGGTGACCTCGGCGTTTTCCATGGGGTTGAGGGGATCCTGATTGCGCATCTGTGTCACCAGGAGCTTGAGAAAACGATCCTGCTGATTCTCGGCGGTGGATCGGGTCCTGCTCGATGCGCCGAAGCTGTTCAGCAGGCTTTCGGTTGCGGTCGGATCGACGGTGCTCATCACGTGTTCCAGTCAGTCGGGTAAATAGGCGATCGCGTTCGTTCGGCTACTGCCCGAGCGCCAGCGTCTTGAGCAGGAGGTTCTTGGCCGTGTTCATCATGTCCAGGTTGATCTGGTAGGCGCGCGATGCCGAGATCATGTTGGTCATCTCTTCCACCACGTTCACGTTGGGCATGGTCACGTAACCGTTGCCGTCGGCCAGCGGATGCTTCGGGTCGTACACCAGCCTGGGCGCGGAAGGATCCTCGATCACGTCGGTGACGCGCACGCCCATGCTCTGGCTGGCGCGCGCAATCGGCATGGCCGTGAACACCACCTGCCTGGCCTTGTACGGCGTTCCGGAGGCGGACACGGCACTGTCGGCGTTGGCGAGGTTGCTCGCCACCACGTTCAGACGCTGCGACTGCGCGGACAGGGCGGAGCTGGCGATATCGAACACGTTCAGCATGGACATGGGGTGGATCCTCGTGACGGGCCGGGGGCTACTGGCCGGTGATGGCGGTCTGCAGACCGCGCAGGCGATGGCTCAGGAACGTGATGTCGGCCTGCATGCGCAGCGCGTTGTCGGAGAACTGCGCGAGCTCGGTGTCCAGCTCGACGGTGTTGCCGTCGATCGATGCCTGCACCGGCACGCGATACTTCAGATCGACCGGCAGTGAGCTGCCGCGCGGCTCGGACAGGTGGCGGGCGGACGTGCGCGCCAGCTCGATCTGCATGCGTGCGCCCTGGGCACCACGCAGGGCACTGGCGAAGTCGAAGTCACGTGCCTTGTAGTGCGGAGTGTCGGCATTGGCGATGTTCGACGCCAGCACCTGGCTGCGCTGCTCACGCAGACCGAGTGCCTGCATGCGTGCGCCGAGAAATTCGTTGAGTCCGTTGAGCATGACCACCTCGATTGGATGGAGGGGCCTTTTGCAGCTTGCATGCCACGCCGTGGACGGCCGGTCGAAGAGAAGAATGTCCAGTCAGGACATATAGTTAGGCCATGCATGCAAACATCGGGGAGACGCTGCGCAGGTGGCAGGAGCTTGCCGCTCGTCCGGTCGCACCGGCAAGGCTTGCCGGTGCCAGGTGATGCGCCCGAGGCAGCGAGGGCGCCGCCTACTCTGCAACCACTACCCGGTTCTTGCCCTGCAGCTTGGCCTGATACATTGCCTTGTCGGCGCGCGCGAAGGCGAGCTCCTGCGAGTCGCCGGGGTTCCAGGTCGACACCCCTGCGCTGAAGGTGATCAGCAAGCGCTCGTTGTTGTGCAGGAAGAACAGACGCGTCAACTCGCGCTGGAGGCGCCTGGTCACTTCGACCGCCTGATCCAGGGGCGTGTTGCAGAACAGGATGACGAACTCCTCACCGCCATAACGCGCCACG
>JAHCKU010000024.1 GCA_026125625.1 Burkholderiales bacterium
TATTCCGGCGACATTGACTTCCTAAACCAAGATGTATCCGTAGGCCTCCATGTTACTGCGACGGGGGCGTAAGCCTTTCCGCGTTCGTTCAGGAACTAGATCTGGCTTCAGAGCCTTTCGAAATCTGCGAGAGAAGCGATCTTGGCAACTCAAACTTGGCTCCCAATATACGGGAATGCGACCGTAGCTAGGGGTGTGATTACCCATATTCCGGGTACGCACCCTCAAGCTAGCTCTTCAACCCCGTCCGCTGATGCAGCGCCGCAGTTTCCGCCCTACACTATCCTTCGATCGAATCTGGAATTCGATCAAAGAACGATTACCTTCGAAGTGCAACTCCGAGATTCGGAGGCACGCGCTCAATTTCTGCTTCCTGCTGAACCTACTGCGGCGAGGTCCGCAGTTGAAGTCACCAAGTCCGACGGTATTAGTTCCCATCTAGCGGTCGGTCTGAACGTTCTAGGCGCGCCTTACGGGATGGCTTTCTGGAACGGGGCTTGGGAACCAGTTACTGGAAGCGGACATGGGTTCACCGTACCCCTTAACGAGTGGATTGCTTTGAGAATTACAGTAGTTGGTTCGACAGTGGATTTGTATGTCAAAGGGGTGAAGGTTGCATCGACCAGCCGCACCATCACAAGGGGACAGATAGGTTTTCCTGTTGCAAGGAAACGCCGAGTGCTCGGTGAGAAACGTACATGTCGAAGCAGAAACGCCAATGTGCTTCGTGATCATGCAATTCACGGAAGAGTTCAATGCGCTGTACAAAGACGTAATTCGTCCTGTATGCAAGGCGCATGGATACAAGGTCATTCGCGGAGACGATTTCTATTCCAGCGGCGTGATAATGGACGACATCACGAAATCCATTCGCGCAGCATCGCTAATCATTGTCGATGTAACACCAGACAATGCCAACGTCTTCTATGAAGTTGGCTTCGCTCACGCAATCAACAAGCCGACGATACTGCTAAGTGACAAGAAAAGGGAACGTTTGCCCTTTGATATATCGGGCTTTAGGACACTTTTCTACGATAACACGATCGGCGGCAAGGGGATGGTCGAAGCGAGACTGAAGGAACATCTTGATGCGCTGCGACCGGCATGACGGAAAAGCCCTAACGCTCTACGGGGATCTAAGTTCAGGAACTAGCTACAGGTCGGAAACGAACGTGACAAGGCCACCTACAGACCTCAAGATTCTGGAGGAAATTTATCAGCGCTATTACGGGACGTTTTGCGCTTACTCCCACAGCAATCCGAGCAGAGATACGAAGGTTTACGTTCCAATCGACATTCAAGCGATCGCCAATCGCCTACGTGTAGATGGAGACATTGTCCATGGCCGCCTCTATCACTGCCTCAATGACAAGTACAGCATCGTCCGCGATAATGGCAGTACTGTTCCATTTTTCTTGTTTCTAGAGAATTCTGCGGCGGAGTCTCGGCATCAAGTCCAGTTCCCGATCCTTGGCGCCGCAGTGGCTGAGCTCCGTGAGTCTCATAACAAGTACCTATGGGCAACGGGTGTCGCTGCCGCCTCTTTCATAATTGCGCTAGTGGCTCTGATTGTTGGAATTGTCTGTCAATGCTAAGGCCTCGCTGATTCGCAGATCTTCCCAGTCTATGTCATAGCTGGGACGGCGCGTATAACCTTGTGCTTCGGTTCAGCCGACTTTATGAGCATGGGCAATGCGCCCGAGAGGCATCAATGCAAGCGTAGGCTGTCTGGTCGAACTGATCAGAGTGAAAAGTCACTGGTCGATTCGGAATTTCCCCTGAGGCAAAGCTAAATTGCGATGGATTTGCCGTCACGCTCCAGGCGCGTCAATCGAGTGGCGTGTGCCCAGTGCCCTGATTCATCCTGCCGGGCGCGCCACAAATACAAACGGTTAGATGCGAAAGCGTCTAGCCGTTTTTTCTTGCGTGGGGAGATGTTTTTGAACCCCCTCGTCGTCGAGTACACAGAAGGCGATTTCCCCAGATCCACTACGTCGGCAGCCCTTCGAGGCCGTCGCCGTAGCCAGATTGGCCGCCGACTCGGAAGGACTCCTTCGCAGTCGATTCCGACTTCACGTGACGGTTGTTGGAGCGCTTGCTTTTCCTATTGGCTATTCATGCCGTGAATGAATTTCATCCATGACATGAAGACCCTGTTCCGCCTGGTCGGCGCCGTCCCCGCGGAGTGGCCGCATGTGATGCCGTGACAGCGCAGGTGTCGAAGGGCGAGATGCTCGGTGTCTTTCGGCACCGCGCATGAGCGAACCTGCCTAGCTGCAATACGGCAGAATACGCACGGTTCGGTTACGAGCGGAAAGCTCTGCGATCAGCGAACCAAGATTGCACTACCATCACTACGCGCGCATGGAAAAGTAAGCGACCACGAGGGTTGCACAGCGCAACGCGCCGCAATCGTAGAAACGCAGTGAGGAGGACATGACAATGTCGGATGCAAACGCCAGGTTCCTGGGTACGGTTCCCGAGATCTACGATCGACATTTGGGGTCGGTATTCTTTGAGCCGTTCGCTGCGGACCTCGCTCGGCGAATGCCGGTGAGCCCAACGAAACCGGTACTCGAGATTGCCTGCGGAACCGGTATTCTCACCAGCCGGCTCCATGAGCATCTGTCGCCTGACGTCAAACTGGTGGCCACGGATCTCAACCAACCAATGATCGACTGCGCACGCGGCAAACTCGGCACTGTGTCGCGCATCGAATGGCGTCAGGCCGATGCCGCGGCGCTTCCGTTCGAATCGGAATCCTTCGACGCAGTAGCTTGCCAATTCGGGCTGATGTTCGTTCCTGACAAAGCAGCCGCTTTCCGTGAGGCTCGGCGAATGCTGGCGAAAGGCGGTTTGTTTGCATTTAACGTCTGGGATAGCCTTGACCACAATCCGCTTGGCCGCGTCACGCACGCGACCATAACGGGCTTCTTTGCATCCGATCCACCCAATTTCTACGAGGTACCGTTCGCATTCCATGATGCGACTGTGTTACGCGGACTCATTGAGGCAAGCGGCTTCGGGCAGGTGGATTTGCAGCGTGTAACTCTGGAGGTCGCGAGTCCGTCGGCGCGATCGCTCGCGATCGGACTCGTAAGAGGCAATCCGGTCAGCCTTGCCATCGAAGAGCGGGGCGTATCACTGGATCGAATCGTTGATGCACTGGAAGCCGCCCTGGCCCACCTTGGTGGTGACAACCCGTTCCGTTCGACTATGAGCGCGCTGGTAGCTACCGCACAGGCCGTCTGACGTTGATGTGCTTGCTCGACATCCAGACCATGTTTCGGCTGAAACGTAGCGCGTCACAGAGATGCTCGATTGGCTCCGATGCACCTGGTAGAACGGTTTACACGGCAAGCGTATCCGGCCAAAGAAAGTAGGGGGCAAACTTGGCGCTCATGCGAAATTCACCGCCGACCTGCTTCCCTTGCGGCGTGAGGTAATGCTTGCCGTCTCGCTCCTCGAGATGTCCTGACGCGACCAGCTTCTCGAAGAGTTCGCTTGTCTTAATGCCCAGCTTTTGCGCCAGCTTCGCGGTCGTAAGTTTCTCGTGGATGTCGCTTTCGTTTGCATGCGATTCGGTGACGGAAGTCACGCGCTCCAGAGAGATGCGCACCTCTTCGCTGATTCGTATGATGCGCTGGGATTCCTCATAAGCATCCTTGTATAGTTCCGCGTCATCTCCTCTGCGTATCAGCACTCCCATTTCATTGTTGTTGATCTGGCTGAACTCGTAAAGATTGAGGCTGGTGATGATGCAGATCTCTTCGTTCAGGTAGCACTTCGCATGGAGGTTCTTGCAGAAGCTCGTGCGGATGTAGGTCAATTCTTTGAGCCAGTTAATCTCCTCTGGCTGTAACTCGCTCTTCCCATAAACGATTCGAACGTCGATCTTCAGACGATTCTTGTCCGCCAAGAGCTCCTTCATCCGGTCGTTGAGCTTAAGGAAGGGGCTGATCAGGACCAGGCGGTCCTTCGCATCCTTGATGAGCTCTTCGAGGAAGTAGTTCGTTGCGCTGGTATTGAGGAACTTCGCCATGATGAATGTCTCCGCACGCCCTTTTCGCTTCTACGCCTGCACCGGAAAGCCTTTCTGACAATCGATGCAGTAAACCGCGCCGCCGAAGCGGACCTTGTTGACCCAGCAGAACTTGGCAACGTTGTAGTTGACTCTTGCATTGCAGGCTGCGCACATCAACTTTGACGAGCGCTGCTTGTCGGGGTTTTGAGTGCTTGCAGTTTCCGCTTTCTGGTGGGGTTCTGTCTCGCGCGGAAAGGATGCTTTGGCTGCGGGCTTCAGGCCGAATCTCGCATGCCAGTCGAACGCGATGGGCGAATGCAGCGCCGCCAGGCGTTTCGCCAGATCTTCGAGCGTGTCGGAGTTAACGATGCGTGCAACCGCTAGGAGGTCAGACTCCGATTTATCGATGCGCCGTTTGAGTTGATCTACTTTGACGATATCGTCCATACCCCGGATCTCGGACTTCGGGCGCCTGATCTGCGCATTGCTGGAAACCAGAACCATGCTCCGAACCTCAGGGAACAGATAGAAGCCGAGCCGCTTCGGAGGTTCGACCACGCCCTCATCGAAAATTGCCTTTAGCAAGGCGCAATGCTTGCGGTTCTGTTCGATGGGTGAGGACATACCTTGCGGCTTGCCATTGAAATAGCGTATCCACTCGCCATGCTCGTTGATGGAGACGCCCCGGTGGAATCGCTTCGATTCGCAAACCCAGACCTCCATCAGCCGATTCATGAGAATGTGGTCGATCTGCGCAACCCGACCATCGTGTTCGATGCGGAGATCGTGAAGGATTGCCCAGTTCTTCGAGCTTCCGAAGTGGAAATTGATTTCGTACGCGGCGTCGCGTTCTCCTTTTTCGCCGGAGCGAATCGTGCGGATCTCTTGCTCGATCGCTCTCTTTGCACGTGCATCTGCAGCGGGATGAGCGAGCAGGCCCTGAAGGATCTCCAGATCTTTCGCCTTGCTGTCCGCCGACTTGATGAGCATGGACATCGGTTCCCGAGACTTGACGGTCAGCGGAGCCTAAGCAGCGGGAAATACTCGGTCAAGAGCGAAAGTTCACCTGGCCGCCGTGAAAATCCACAGAGAATGCGCACGCTTGCCGAGTGGGGCTACATCCTCCTGCGAGCCGGCGTTTGCAGGCTGGATACCCGAAGCCTTTCTTCGACTGAATCACCTATGGCGCCTTTGAGCCAATGCCGTAGCGTGCCGCCCAGCCAAAGCCATCCAGAGTTTTCCCTTTGGGTCGATACTCGGACGCGACCCAGCCGTTGTAGCCCAGCTCATCCAGAAGATCGAAAATAAACGGATAGTTGATCTCCCCGATGTCGGGCTCGTACCGACCCGGCACTCCGGCGATCTGGAGATGACGCAAACGCCCGATGTTCTCGCGGAGCGTTTCCGAAAGATGTCCTTCGAGCATCTGCATGTGATAGCAGTCCAGGTGCAACCCCAAATTGGGATGCGCTACTTCGTCGATGATCGCATTTGCTTCCGCCGTGTGGTTCAGGAAGTAGCCTTGCATTCCTTGCGTGGTGTACTCGGGTGATCCGGTACTCACGCCAAGCTTCTTGTTGATGGGTTCAATTACGATCTCGATGCCGTACGGTGCGAAAAATTCGCATGCATAGCGCAAGTTGCTGATGTAAGTGCGCCGGCATTCATCGAAATCCATGCCGGGCTTTACAACCCCGGCCACCACGTGCACCAGCTTGCAGTTCAGCGCCTTGCTGTACTCCACTACATCCTTCAGATCCTCCCGGAATTCTGCCTCACGCCCCGGCAAGCAGGTAATGCCGCGCTCGCCCTCGTCCCACTTGCGCATCGGCGTATCGAACAGCACCAGCTCGAGACCGCTCTGATCCAAGCGCTTACGCAGTTCTTCCTTATTGTGAACATAAGGCACCTGGAATTCGATTCCACGGAAACCTGCTCGGGCTGCAGCCTCGAAGCGATCCAGGAACGGCACTTCAGTGAAAAGGTAGTGGAGATTTGCGGCAAATTTTGGCATTGGCATCCTCGATGATCTGTTATGGAGTACATGTGGTCGCAACGAATCGTCGCATGGCGGAGTGCGTATCGAACTATGCCAGATCCTTGAACATCGCCATGTCGCCGGGCAGGTGCTTGCGTCCGGCTGTCCCGGCATGCAGAATCAGCGCGCCTGCATCGTGAATCTCTATGGATCCAATCGCCATGGCACGTGTTCTTCGTTGGCTGGCTCTTGCGCTACTCGCAACGCTGGCGCTTCTTGCGCAGGCTGCGGAAGACTGGATCGACGAGCTTCCGACGGTGACTGCGATTGCCCATGGCGTGGTCGAACAGCTCAAGATCGATACGGCCGATTGGCGCTTCGACGTGCGAGGGATCGCGCTCGAGGACGACGACGATCTCTTCGCGGTGTACATGACGGGCACTCTGGTGCTGATGCGCCGAATCATCCTCTACAAGTACCAGGAGGAAGCGTCCCTGTCGCCGGAGCGCGAAGCCAAGTTGCGATGTGTCGTCGCCTCCTACCTGGAGGCCGAACTGCTCATCGGGGAGGCGGTCGGTAAACGCCGCGGCTATCTGACTACCGCGCACAAATGTCGCGACCCGGAGTGCTATCGCAGGTGGTTCAAGACCGGTATCAGCAATGTTGCCAGCGCCTCGTATCGTGGACGAATTCTCCCACGCCTTTTCCAGCATGACGCACGCGCTGCCGAGCTGGACCGGCTCGTGCAGTCTCATGCGGTTGGCGCCCCGTACATGCCTTCACCGGCGGTGACGTTGATGATGGAACCCGTGCTCAAGGGTGTCGCGCGAGCCGGGTGTTTCGTCTACGGCGGCGACGCGAACGGCAACGGGCTGTGTGATGACTGGGAGAATCCGCAGGCCGATACAGGCGCATTCGCCTGTGGGATCGCACTGGAGAAGGTGCGCATGGCCGCCGACGATGGCCTGCGCGTGACCCTGGTGAAGGGTAGCGCCGCGCCCGGCTCGACCGTGAGCTTGCGTGTGCTGCGCGCGGAGAGCCCGGTGATCGACGCTCAGGCGAAAGAAGTATGGCCGCTTGGCAGCTCCGGCGATGTCGTCGTCCAGCCCGGGCAGGACCCCGATGCCAATCCCTACGTGATCGTTGCACGCGGGGTCGATCTCACGCCGGACCCGTCGTCGCCGTATCTGCTGATCCAACCGACTTCGGATCCTTCCGTCCGCCCGGTCCATTGCGAGCAGCCTCTGCCCATCTGGCTCCCGCGTCAGCGCAAACCGACGCCGAGCGGGCTGCATGGCCCGTACCGCAGCGCCGATGCCGCGGTACTCGTCACCCGATCCCTCGCGCTGGAGCGCACCGCCGCCAACGAAGCCGCCTTTCTCGTCCTGCATAAGACGAGAGGAGAACAAGACCTCTATTACACGACACCGCCGGTGACTGCACGCGCGCCGGAAGGTGTCGGCCGGCCGCTCGTGACGCAGGGCGATTACGTGCGCAGCGTAGGGAACGCGTTTTCCCAGTCCTGCGAGACTGCGGATAGCTTCACGGTCGCGTCGTGGGCACATACCCATCCCGAGGTATGGTGGGGACTCGACTACGGTGGCAACAATTTTTCGATGATCGACTTCAATTTCGCCATCGGCATAAGGTCGGAACCGGGTTTCCGCTTTGGTTCGGATCTGCAGATCCCGAGCGCTCCGCAGAAAATCTACCGGGAAGGGCAGACACCCGCTGCACTGATCTACGTGCTGGTGGCCAACAGGTGGGACCGATGCATTCGCGGCTTCGTCCC
Source organism: Burkholderiales bacterium (assembly GCA_026125625.1). Taxonomy (GTDB): domain Bacteria; phylum Pseudomonadota; class Gammaproteobacteria; order Burkholderiales; family SHXO01; genus SHXO01. The sequence goes on from JAHCKU010000024.1 coordinate 7,795, forward strand.
ACGCGATGGCGACAAAGTGTTCGGTGAGGATGAACTGGGTCCGACGGTTGATGGGAGCGAGAGCTGGATCGAGGGCAGCTGGGAAGACCTGGTTCGACTGGAGAAGGAGCGGGAAGCATTCTTCACCGAGCACTACAAGGGCTTTTTGGCTCGCCAGCGAGAGTTCGGCTGCGCCCCCCTCCCGTAAACCTCGAGTGGAGGCTTCCTGCTTGCGTAAACCGTGAGCCTCGCGCGCCGCGCGCCCACGTTTGGATGGCATGGAACTACGATTGCCGGTGGGCTGGATGGCATTGATGCACATGTTGTTGGCGATCGTGCTCTTGCTCAGCGGCTGCTCGCTGTGGGGACCTGACGATGCAGTGCTGGCGATCGGCGATATTGGCGCAGGGGCTGGCCCGAGCCGGCTCAAGGCGGTAACGGCACCACCCAGGCGCGCGTCGGTCAGCTATCCGAGTGCCGGGGGATCCGGAAGGGCCGACCTCTATCTGCCGGGCAACGGCAATCCAAGAGCCGGGATCGTTCTGGTTCCGGGGGCGGTGCGCGACGGCAAAGACGATCCGAAGTTGATCGCGTTCGCAACGACCTGGTCGCGCCTGGGCTTTGCCGTGTTGACGCCCAATCTGAGCGGCTATCGCGACCTGCGCATCGATGTCCAGAACGTTCCCGAAGTGGTGGCTGCCTTCGAGTATCTTCGGAAGCGCCCGGAGCTGCCCTCGGGATCGCAGGTCGGAATCGCGGCGATCAGCTATGCGGCAGGCCCCGCCATGCTCGCGGCGCTCGACGACAGCATTCGGGAGCACGTACGTTTCGTGCTCGCAGTCGGTGGCTACTACGATCTGCGGGCCGCCATTCGCTTCTTCACCACCGGCTATTTCGTCGACGATGGTGTCGAGCGGCGCATGCAACCTCACGAGTACGGCCAGCTGGTGCTGGCGAAGACTGCTGCAGCGCATCTGCACGACGCGAAGGACGTCGCGATCATCGATGCGATGGTGGAGGCGAAGCTCAGTGATCCGCAGGCGGATATCGCTCATTTGGCCCTGGGACTGAGCGCCGAGGGGCTGGCCATCTGCCGGCTGGCGACAAATCGTGATCCGGCCGCGGCGCCGCGACTCATTGCTGCGCTTCCCGAGGACATGCTTGCCACCATCGACGCGCTCACGCTTCGTGGGAAAGATCTCGGCCGACTGCGCGCGCAGCTCATTCTGGTTCACGGAAAAAACGATCCCCTGGTCCCGTATACGGAGAGCAAGGCGCTGGCAAAAGCGCTAGCGCCGAGGAAAGTGCATCTGTTCGTGCTCGAGCACGTCCTGGCGCACGTGGATCTGAGCTTTGGAGATTTGCTGTCCAGACGCTTCTGGAGCGAAGACCTGCCCGATGCTTACCGCTTGTATCGCGTCGTGCAGATGCTCCTTGCCTATCGGGAGCCTCTGGCAGGCGGGGTGACGTCGGCCGGAGCGTCCTCTGATATCGCCGTCAAGGACTCGCTCGGATAAAGCTGACTTCACCTTCGTTTTCGCAAACCAGCGATAAATTGGCCCTCATCTTAGCTGCTGGGCGACAAAATGCGGCTACGGAGCCGGCTAATAGTGGCACAGCGACAAATCTCGCACCATCCACCGACCAACTACAACCGGATGGTCGTTTGCCGATTCCTGCAAATTGAAACTTGTAGTTGCAAATTGCAGGTTGGGGGGCTAACATCACCAGGCATGATTCCTCGCACCGCGCTACCCATCCTGCGCTCACTCGCCGCGGACTACCCGGTGGTGACGGTCACCGGTCCGCGCCAGAGTGGCAAGACCACACTGTGTCGTGTTGCCTTCGCGGACAAGCCCTATGTCAACTTGGAGCAGCCCGACGTACGGTCGTTCGCTCAGGACGATCCTCGCGGCTTCCTGCGCGCCTATCCAGATGGCGCCATACTCGACGAGATCCAGCGCGTACCCGAGCTTTCCTCGTATCTCCAGGTGGTCGTCGATGAGCGGCCCGAACCGGGTCGCTATATTCTGACCGGGAGCGAGCAATTCGAGGTCCTGAATCGTGTCGGCCAGTCTCTGGCGGGTCGCACCGGGATCCTCCGGCTGCTGCCGTTCAGTATCGAGGAGATGACCGGGCATTTCCCCACCCGTCCAGTCGAGCGCCTCCTCTTCGGCGGCTTCTATCCGCGGATTCACGATCGTGGTCTGGATCCGACCCGTGCGCTTGGGGATTACTTCGCGACCTACGTGCAGCGCGATCTGCGGGCGTTGGTCAATGTCGGCGATCTCTCAGCATTCGAGAAATTCGTACGGCTCACCGCCGGCCGCTGCGGCCAGATTCTCAACCTGTCGGCCCTGGGTGCAGAGGCTGGAGTGTCGCACACCACGGCAAGGAACTGGCTTTCTCTCCTGGAGGCAAGCTACATCGTATTTCAGCTGCCGCCTTATTTCTGGAATACCTCGAAGCGGCTGATCAAGTCTCCCAAGCTCTATTTCTACGATGTGGGCCTGGCTGCTTACCTGCTCGGGATCCAGAACGAATCTCATGTCCTGTCGCATCCCCTGCGCGGCGCACTGTTCGAGACGCTGGTCATCGGGGAAGTACTCAAGTGGTTCTGGCATCGCGCGCGGCGCGCGGGCCTGCACTTCTACCGGGACAGCGAAGGCAATGAAGTCGATCTGCTGCTCGAGATGGGCAATGGCGTCTACCCGATCGAGGTCAAGGCCGGCGAGACCGTGAACCGCGATTTCTTCAATGGGCTGAAAGCGTATGCCCGCCTGTACGATCCGCCGCCGCCCAACGGCGGTGCGCTGATCTATGCTGGCGACGCAGTCCAGCGGCGTCATGACACGGAAGTTCTCCCAATCGCTGAACTGCCGCGACTGCTTCGCGCATTGGCGGGTTAGTCCCGCCAAGCTTTTTGGCAGATCCTGAGCGCGACACCCTGCATATTCCTATGCATCTGCAGCAGCGCGGGGAGGTGCGTGGCGCATGGGATTCGCTATGATCTGAGGCGTCAGATTCGATCCCCTACCAGACCTCACTCATGAACCCCTTGCTCTTCTCTGCCACTCAACATGCCGAAGCCATGGAGCTGCTGGCCCGTTTCAGTCAGCGCTACCTCGACACCGTGGCCGATCGGCCCGTGCATCCATCTATCGACCGGCCTGCGCTGAGAGCGCTCATGGCCGAGCCGATGCCGCGCCAGGGCCAGCCGCTGCAGGCTCTGTTCGAGGAGCTGGAACGCGTCGTGGTGCCGAACTCGACGCACACCGCGCATCCGCGCTTTTTGCCCTACGTGCAGCCTTCTCCGAATGCGCTGTCGCCCTATGCGGATCATGTGGCAGCTGTCATCAACCAGAATTGCAACCTCTGGCATTTGTCGCCGGCGGCCAATGCAGTGGAGCAGGCGGTGCTGCGCTGGTTCGCCGACCTGTTCGGCCTGCCCGCCACCGCCGCAGGAATCATCACCAGCGGCGGCTCGATGGCCAATCTGGTAGCGCTCACCGCGGCGCGCGACCACGCTCTGGGCGAGCGTGCACGCATCGACGGCCTGCAAGGTGGCAGCGCGCCGCTGGTGCTATACACCTCCGAAGAGGCGCATTCGAGCATCGACAAGGCAGTATCCATGCTGGGCCTGGGCACCCGCCATCTGCGCCATATTCCGACCGATGACGCCTTGCGCATGCGCCTCGATGTCCTGGCGCAGACCGTGGCTGCGGACCGCGCGGCAGGCCTTCGACCGTTCTGCGTGGTCGGCAGCGCCGGTACGGTGACCACGGGCGCCATCGACCCGCTTGCGGAGCTGGCCGCGTTCTGCCGCGCACAGAAACTGTGGTTGCACATCGACGGCGCGTATGGTGCGCTCACGGCGCTGAGCGATCGCTTCATGGACACGATGTCGGCCATCGGACTGGCCGATTCCGTATCGCTCGATCCTCACAAGTTTCTGTTCTGCGCCTTCGAAGCGGGCTGCGTGCTGGTGAGCGACCGTGAGCAGCTGCGCCATGCGTTCCATGCGCAGCCGAGCTACCTCGCGACGTCCGAAGACCCGGACTTCATCGACTTCGCCAATCACGGGCCGCAGTTGAGCCGTGCGTTCAAGGCGCTGAAGGTATGGTGGAGCCTCAAGCACTTCGGCGCCGATGCCTATGCCCGCACCATCGATCGCATGCACGATCTCGCGGCCTACATGGGGCGCCGGATCGCGGCGCGGCGCGGTTTCGAGCTGCTCGCGCCGGTGACGTTCAACTGCGTCTGTTTCCGCTTGAGTGAGCGCGACGACGACGCCAATCGCCGCGCGCTGAAGTCACTGGTGGCCAGCGGCGATGCATTCCTGGGACCGGCGCTGGTGAAGGGACGCGCCGGCCTGCGTGCCTGCTTCATGAACCTGCGTACTACCGAGGCCGACGTGGACTTCATCCTCGATCGCCTGCAGGCGATGGGCGACGCATGACGGTTGACGCGGATCAATTCCCGGCGCTCGGCATGCCGTAAGGTGACGGCATCGATCAGAGGAGGAATTCGATGCAAGTACCTGTACAGATCACGATTCGCGACATGCAGCGCTCCGAGGCCCTGGAGAGGCACATCCGGGAAAGAGCAGCGAAGCTCGAGGAATTTCATGACCGGATCACCAGCTGCCGGGTCACGGTTGAGCAGATGGCGCAGCATCAGCATCAGGGGCGTCCGTTCCGGGTGAGCGTCGACCTGCGCGTGCCCGGGAAGGAGATCGTCGCCAATCGTGACCATCACGAGGATGTCTATGTCGCGCTGCGCGACGCCTTCGACGCGGTGAAGCGGCAGCTGGAAGAGCTCGTGCGCCTGCAGCGCGGTGACGTCAAGGTGCACGAGCCGGAATAGCGTCGCTCCTCCTGACCCCCAGGCCCCGCTTCGCGCGCCACCCCTTCAGGGGAAGAGTGAGGGCACTGCACGACGCAAATTCGTAGCATCGCCGCTCTCGGCTTGATCCAGGTCAACCGCTGCACCGCCATAGCCTCTACGCTTTGCAGCGTGGCAGTGCAGTGGGCATTGCCAGATTGGGCCCTGTCGTAGGGTGCTTCTGAAGAGGAGCTGGAACATATGGATCCGACTGCCGAGCAGCTCGTCTGGATGTACGAGAACATGCTTCTCATCCGGGAATACGAAGAAACGATGGCGAAGGTCTATCTGGAGGGCAAGCTTCCGCCTCACATCAGAAGGGACTGGCTTTCGATATCGGCTCCGGCCCCGTTCCTGGAGAAATGCACCTGGCCGCGGGACAGGAGCCGGTCGCCGTCGGGTATGTGCGCACCTGCGCAAGGACGATACGGTGGTCGGCACGCATCGTCCGCATCACTTCGCCATCGCAAAGGCGTGCCGCTCGACCGCATGACCGCCGAGATCTTCGGCAAGGCGACCAGGCTCAGCCGGGGCAAGGGCGGCCACATGCATCTGTTCGATCCCGGGCACAAGTTCAGCTGCAGCGGGATCGTCAGCCAACATGCCGCCCGCCTGTGGTGCTGCGCTGGCGGCGAAGAGGCTGGGCAAGGATTCCGTCGCCGTGGCCTTCTTCGGGGAAGGCGCAGCCAACCAGGGGACGTTCCACGAGTCGCTGAACCTCGCCGGCTTGTGGAAGTTGCCGGTGATCTTCGTGTGCGAGGACAACAAGTGGGCCATCTCGGTGGACAAGGATCATTCGACGGCGATCCCCTGCGTTGCCGATCGCGCTGCCGCCTACGCGATGCCGGGCATCGCCGTGGCCAGGAACGACGCGCTCGAGGTATTCAAGGCTGCCGGTGAAGCGGTCGCGCGTGCCCGCAAAGGCGGCGGCCCGACGCTCATCGAAGTCAAGACGGACCGCTACATGGGCCATTTCCAGGGCGATGCCGAAGTCTACCGGCCGAAGGGCGAAGTGGATCAACTCCGCAAAGACGACCCGATTCCTGCTCTGGCAGGTGTCCTGCGCGCACGCGGTCTGCTGGACGACGGCAAGGACGCGACCATGCATGGTCGGGTCCACGCGGATGTGAGTAAAGCCTTCGACTTCGCGCGTCAGAGCGCCTATCCGGATCCGCGCGAAGCGCTCGAGCACGTATTTGCCTGATGCCGGCGGTCGGCCAGCGAATCAACCGAGGAGAGAGCAATGACTGCAGCACGCAAACTCACCATGGCGCAGGCGATTGCCGAGGCGATCGGCCAGGAGATGGAACGCGACTCGACGGTGTTCGTCATGGGTGAGGACATCGCCAAATACGGCGGCATATTCGGCGCGACGGGCGGGCTTCTCGATCGCTTCGGACCCGAGCGCATCATGGACACGCCGATTTCCGAGTCGGCGTTCATCGGCGCCGCGACCGGTGCCGCTGCGGAAGGCATGCGCCCGATTGCAGAGCTGATGTTCGCCGATTTCTTTGGCGTGTGCATGGACCAGATCTACAACCATCTGGCCAAGAACACCTACATGTCGGGTGGAAGTCTGAAACTGCCGGTGGTCTTGATGACGGCCATCGGCGGCGGCTACAGCGACGCGGCCCAGCACTCGCAATGCCTGTATGGATTATTTGCCCACGTGCCTGGGCTGAAGGTGGTGGTCCCGTCCAACGCGTATGATGCGAAGGGGCTGATGATCCAGGCGATCCGGGATGACAATCCGGTGATGTTCTTCTTCCACAAGGGCATCATGGGGCTGCCGTGGATGGCCTACTACGAGGGCAGCACGACCGAGGTGCCGCAGGACGCGTACACCATTCCCTTTGGCCAGGCGCGGATCGTACGGGAGGGCAGTGACGTGACCATTGTCAGTCTGAGCCAGATGGTGCAGAAGGCGGTGCTCGCAGCGGCACAGCTCGAAGCGGATGGCATTCGTGCCGAAGTCATCGATCTGCGCACCCTGGTTCCGCTCGACGTGGAAACCGTGTTGCGCTCGGTGGCCAAGACCGGACGACTGGTGATCGCCGACGAGGACTATCTCAATTTCGGGCTCAGTGGCGAGATCGCCGCGTCCATCGCCGAGCATCTGGATCGCGTGGCGCTCAAATCCCCGGTTCGCCGCCTCGGCGTGCCGGCGGTGCCCATACCTTACAGCCGTCCGCTCGAGCAGTCCGTCATTCCACAGGTGCAGGACATCGCGGGCGCTTGCCGCAGCATGATGGGCGTGAAGCTCGCGAGGGCAGCGTGACCGATGTCGTGCTGCCGGATAGCGCCTGGGAGGATGTCGAGCCGGATACCGAGGCGCTGGTGGACGAGTGGCTGGTACGCGAGGGCGAGCGGGTCGCCGCCGGTCAGGTGCTGGCGCGGGTAATGCTGGTGAAGACCAGCCTCGAGGTGACGGCACCGGTCGATGGCGTGGTGGAACGGATCCTGGTGCCGACCGAGCAGACGTTTGCGAAGGGGCGGCCGCTCGCCACGCTGCGCGCGGCGTGACGCGATTGCTGCCGGGCGGTGTCGACCACCGGGTGGTCAGCGGGGTGAGTGCGCGTGAGGAGCAGGAATGGATCGCCTCGGCGCTGCGTCAGCCGGTCACCCGACCAGCCGTGCGCGTCTGGACGTATCGCAGCGCGGCCGTGGTGCTCGGCTGTTCCGGACGACCGACTCCGGACATATCGCAGCGCGCGCTGGCCGCAGATATGGATCTGTGCATCCGGCCGACCGGCGGTGGTGCCGTTCTGGTAGGCCCGTGGCTGCTGGGAACATCGGTCGTTCTTCCGCCGCCGCATCCGCTCGTCGTCCCGAGCCTCGTCGACAGCTACCGCTGGTTCGGGCTGGCCCATGTTGCGTGGCTGAACGGCCTCGGCATCTGTGTTCGGGCGGGACCCGTGCCGAGGCCGACACCCGGACCGGCCTTGCCCTGGGCCTGCTTCGCCAGCCTGTCGCATTGGGAAGTCGGGACTGCAGGCCGCAAGATCGTCGGCACGGCACAGTGCCGGCGTCGTAACGGCGTACTGTTCTCCTCTGCAGTCCTCATCGCGCCGCCGCCGTGGGAGCTGATGTGCGAGGTGCTCGGGCATTCCCGAGCCGACACCGCAATACTGGCCGAACGTACAGCATGCTACAGCGAGCTGGTCGGACGATTGGAAGCGGCCGAGGCACTCGCGCCGTCGCTCCTGTCGCACCTGATCGCTGCGGTGTCCGAAGCTGCTGCCAGTTCTCCGCTGGGGGCGGCATAGCCCCATAAGACTTCTTCTACGCTGCGAGCATCTGCGGCTTGCTGCGGATGTTTGGCGGCGGGTAGTGGTCGGCTTGACTACTCTTACGCATCTTACGCACCATCGACGATCATCTGCAGCATCGCAATGACTCATCCGGGGGTTTCTTCCGCGATCTGCCGCACCCCCTGCAACGTGCGGCGGATCAGATCCGGGTCGGCATTCGTGCCGTAGATGGCGTAGGCCGGGTAGGGGAACTTGGGCGCATCGGGCACCAGGTGCAGTTCACCGCTGTCGAGATGCGGTTGCACCGCGCGGGCGCGGAAATATCCCGAGCCGCCGTTTTTCAGGATGTAGCTGAGCGCCAGCGGACCGAGGCTAACGAACAGGCCCGGCTCCGCCAGCTCCGGAAAGCTCAATCCGTGGTGCAGCGCGAAGTCCGTGCCCCAATCGACGTACACATAGTTCGGCCCGATGGGATTTTTGGGGTCGGGGTCGGTGGTGACCAGAACCAGGGCTTCTTCGAAGAGCAGCTCGACCTCGAGCCATGGCCGGTGCCGCGGGCTGTAGAGCACGGCGATGTCCAGCACGCCCTCCGCAACCTGCGCGTTGAGGTCCTCAGCGACGCCGACCTTGGTCCGTACGGCAATTTCGGGTGCGGCTTGCCGCATCCATGCCAGCCAATCCAGCAGCAGCGGGTTCCACAGGCTCAGCTCGCCGCCGATGCTGATCATGTGGTCGCGGCCGGCGGGAAGGGCGATCTGGCGCCGCGCGCCCTCCCACATCTGCACCAGCGCGTTGGCATGGGGCATG
>JAHCKU010000240.1 GCA_026125625.1 Burkholderiales bacterium
GACGTGCTCGCCCTGCCTTGGGGCTTCGAGATCTATTCGCTGCTCACGCGCTGGAATCCGCTCGACCTGCACCGTCCGCTGCCGCGCCCGGCGAGCGGCAAGCGCGTGCTGGTGGTGGGCATGGGACCGGCCGGCTTCACGCTGTCGCACCATCTCATGAACGACGGCCATCTGGTAGTGGGTATCGACGGCCTCAAGATCGAGCCCCTGCCGTCCGAGCTGTCCGGCGTGGATGCACGCGGTGCACGCGTGCCGATGCAGCCGGTGCATGACGTGCGGGCGCTGTACGAAGCCCTCGACGAGCGCAGCATGGCCGGTTTCGGCGGCGTGGCGGAATACGGCATCACCGTGCGCTGGGACAAGAACTTTCTCAAGCTCATCCGCCTGCTGCTGGAGCGGCGCGAACAGTTCGCGCTGTTCGGCGGCGTGCGTTTCGGCGGCACCATCAGCGCCGAGGACGCCTTCGCCTATGGCTTCGACCACATCGCGCTGGCAGCCGGCGCCGGCCGGCCGACGGTGCTGGAGCTGCCCAACGGGCTGGCGCGCGGCGTGCGCACCGCTTCGGACTTCCTGATGGCATTGCAGCTCACCGGCGCGGCCAAGAGCGATTCCATCGCCAATCTGCAGATTCGTCTGCCGGTGGTGGTGATCGGCGGCGGCCTTACGGCGATCGATACCGCCACTGAATCGCTTGCCTACTATCCGATCCAGGTGGAGAAATTCCTGAGCCGCTACGAGATCCTGGTGGCCGAGCGCGGTGCGTCCGCGGTGCGCGCCCGCTGGTCAGCAGAAGAGCAGGCCATCGCCGAGGAGTTCCTGGCCCACGCGCGCGCCATCCGCGCGGAACGCGCCGCAGCCGAAAAGGAAGAGCGTGCACCGCGCATCGTCGAGCTGCTGCGCACCTGGGGCGGGGCCACCATCGCCTACCGCAAGCGCCTGATCGACAGCCCGTCGTACACGCTCAATCATGAAGAAGTGGAGAAGGCACTGGAGGAAGGCATCCGGTTTGCAGAGGGCCTCACGCCGGTGGCGGTCGAGGTCGATGCATACGGGCATGCCTGTGGACTGAAGGTGGCCGCGCAGCACGTCGATGGCAGCGGCACGCTGCAGCCGACAGGCGAGCTGACATTGCCCGCACGCTCCATCCTGGTCGCGGCCGGCACGCAGCCGAACACCGTGCTGGCGCGCGAGGATGCCACCCACTTCCCGCTCGACGGCCGCTACTTCCAGGCCTGCGACGAGAGCGGGCAGCCGGTCAAGCCGCAGCGCAGCGCCAAGCCGGATGAAGTGCGGGTGCTGCTCGCACGCGAGCCGGACGGACGCTTCGTCAGCTTCTTCGGCGACCTGCATCCATCCTTCTTCGGCAACGTGGTGAAAGCCATGGGCGGTGCCAAGCAGGGCTACCCGGTGGTCAGTGCGGTGCTCGCAGCGCGGCCGGCGAGTTCTGCGCGGGATGACGCCGGCTTCCTGGCGGAGCTGAACGACACGTTGCGCGCGACGGTGCATGAAGTCGTCCGCCTCACGCCCAATATCGTCGAGGTGGTGGTGCGCGCACCGGCCGCGGCACGGCGCTTTCAGCCCGGCCAGTTTTATCGTCTGCAGAACTTCGAGCGCAACGCGCAGCAAGTCGACGGTACGCGCCTGGCGATGGAGGGACTGGCGCTCACCGGAGCCTGGGTCGACCGTGCACGCGGCCTGGTATCCACCATCGTGCTCGAGATGGGAGGCTCCTCCGATCTGTGCGCGCTGCTGAAATCCGGCGAGCCTGTAGTACTCATGGGCCCCACGGGAACCCCGACCGAGATCCATGCCGGCGAGACCGTGGTGCTGGTCGGTGGCGGGCTCGGCAACGCGGTGCTGTTCTCCATCGGACAGGCGCTGCGCCGCGCCGGCTCCAGGGTGCTGTATTTCGCCGGCTACAAGAAGCGTGTGGACCGCTACAAGGTGGCCGAGATCGAAGCCGCAGCCGATGCCGTGGTGTGGTGCTGCGACGAGTCGCCCGGATTCGAGGCGACGCGCCCGCAGGACCGCAGCTTCGTCGGCAACATCGTGCAGGCCATGGTGGCGTACGCCGAGGGTCGGCTAGGGGACCAGCCGATCGCCATGCACGATACGCAGCGTCTGATTGCCATCGGTTCGGATCGCATGATGGCAGCGGTGGGTGCTGCCCGCCATGGCGTGCTGGCCGCGCATCTGCCGGCTGCGCACGTGGCCATCGGCTCGATCAACTCCCCCATGCAGTGCATGATGAAAGAGATCTGCGCGCAATGCCTGCAGCCGCACGTCGATCCGCACACCGGTGCACGCAGCTACGTATTCTCCTGCTTCAATCAGGATCAGCCGCTGGACGCGGTGGATTTCCCTGGCCTGGCTGCACGTCTGTCGCAGAACTCGCTGCAGGAAAAACTCACCGCCCAGTGGATCGACCGCTGCCTCGTGCGCCTGCAGCGGCGGGCAGCGGCCGCCTGAGCCTGCATCCGGCATGGCACCGGCCGACACCATCGACGCATTGCTGCCGCAGACGCAATGCACCAAGTGCGGCTACCCAGGCTGCCGCCCTTACGCCGAGGCCATCGTCAGCGGCGAGGCAGACATCGACCGCTGTCCTCCCGGCGGTACGGCCGGAATCGTCCGTCTGGCGCACCTGCTCGGACGTGCCGTCGTACCGCTGAATCCTGCGCACGGGGTCGAGGGCCCGCGTAGCGCAGCATGGATCGACGAGGCGTCGTGCATCGGCTGCACGCTGTGCATCCAGGCCTGCCCCACCGATGCCATCGTCGGGGCGGCGAAGCAGATGCATACCATCCTCATCGAACACTGCACCGGCTGCGAGCTGTGCATAGCGCCATGTCCGGTCGATTGCATCGAGCTGCTGCCGATGCAGACACTGGCCCGGCGCGGCGCACCGTCTGCCGCGGTCCTGACGGCCCAGCTGGTGGCGGACGAGTCCGCCCGCTGGCGTGCACGCCACGACTGGCGCCGCCAGCGTGTGGCGCGCGAGCGCCAGGAGCGCGAGCAGCGCCTGGCGCACAAGGCCCTGGAAAAGCTGCGGATGCTCGATGCGATGACGGAGGACGCGGACATTGAGCGCAAGCGCGCGGTGGTACGCGCAGCCATTGAGCGCGCCCGTGAGCGCGCTGCTGCGGCCGGGTCCGAACGGCGAAGCGATCCACCCACGCGAGACTGATGAGCAACGCGCATCCTGTGCGGCGCAGCGCGTGCCGGTGGCTCATTGGCGCCCGTTTCTCGGAGTTGGCCGGTAAACCCGGCGCAAGGGCATGAACGCAGCCAAGCGCGAGGCGATTTTTCGCCGCCTCCAGAGCCTGAACCCGTCGCCGACGACGGAGTTGCACTTCACCACGCCGTTCGAGCTGCTGGTGGCGGTCGTACTGTCGGCACAGGCCACCGACCGCAGCGTGAATCTGGCCACGGCGCGCCTGTTTCAGGTGGCCAATACGCCGGAGACGATGCTGCGCCTGGGCGAGGCGGGCCTGGCCGAGTACATCAAGAGCATCGGACTGTATCGGACCAAGGCCAGGAATCTGATCGCCACCTGCCGGCTCCTGCTAGAGCTCCATGGCGGGCAGGTGCCGCATACGCGCGAAGCGCTGGAAAGCCTGCCGGGCGTGGGGCGCAAAACCGCCAACGTGATTCTCAATACCGCCTTCGGTGAGCCGACCATCGCCGTCGACACGCATATCTTCCGGGTCGCCAATCGCACCAACCTCGCACCCGGGAAGAACGTCGAGGAGGTAGAGCGCCGGCTGCTCCAGGTGGTGCCGCAGGCATATCGAAAGAATGCTCATCATTGGCTGATCCTGCACGGCCGCTACATCTGCAAGGCGCGCAGCCCCGATTGCCCGATCTGCCCAATCCGGGATTTGTGCGAGTTCAAGGCGAAGACGACCGGGAAGCGCGATGTTCCAGCCCACTCGTGAGCAGGCACGAAAATTCTTCTTTGATACCTGGCGGCAATACCGGGAAGGCACAGCGCTGTCTGCGCTGCAACGCATGGCCCTGGAGGTGATGCTCCTGCATCCCGAGTATCAGGCACTGCTGGATGACCCCGATGCCTATCTGGAGCAGGACTACACGCCGGAGTCGGGCAGCATGAACCCCTTCCTGCATCTGTCCCTGCATCTGGCAATCGACGAGCAGTTGTCGATCGATCGACCGCCTGGAGTACGTGCCGCGTTCGAACGCCTGCTGACCATCGCAGGCGACCGCCACCACGCCCTGCATGCCCTGCTCGACTGCCTGGGTGAGGCGTTGTGGCAGGCGCAGCGGCTCGGCGAAGCACCGGACGAGCGCATGTACATGGAGTGCGTGCGCCGCCACATTCAGACGTAGCCGTACGGCTCGTCCGGCTGGCGCAGAAGGCCAAAGAAGCCGGTGCGGACCGGCTTCGTCACCTGAACGTAGGGAGGATCAGTAGCGCACCGCCAAGCCTTGCTGCTTGGAGAAATAGTGCGCCAGGTTGCGGATCTCGTCCTTGCTCAGCGGCTGCGCCATCGGCGACATCATGGGATTCTGACGCTTGCCGCTCTTGTACGCTTCGAGCGCATGCACCAGGTAGTCATAGTACTGTCCGCCCAGGCGTGGAGTGTCCGGTGTGAGCGGCTTGTTGCCGTCCTCGCCGTGACAGGCCGCACACACCTCAGCCGCCTTCTTCTTGCCCGCTTCGTAGTCTCGCGCAAACGTGTTCGCCGAGGTGGTTGCGAGCGCCAGTATCGCTGCTGCAATCAAAGTGGTTCGCATGGCTTCGGTCTTCTCGTATGCTGGGTCTACTTGCCTTCGCTGGCGTAATAAGCTGCCAGATCGGCCATGTCCTGATCGCTCAGAGAACCGGCCACGCCATTCATGGAAGGATGCTTGCGCGCACCGCTGCGATACTCCTGCAGCGACTTGACGATGTAGGCGGAGCCTTGCCCGCCCAGCTTCGGCGCCGAATACACAGTGGGATAGGCGGTCCGGTATCCGACGATGCCATGACAGCCTTCGCACATCTGCTTCTTCTGCTTGCCTGCGGTGGGATCGCCGTCGCCATCGGCACCATGTGCCGGCAGGGCCGCGGCCAGGATCAGGCCGGCTGCCAAGGTGAGAGACTTTCGAAAGAGAATCATGAGGCTGTTCCGGTCTCTTACTTCGTGTTGTATATGATGATGTGACTATGCTTCTGAAAAAGCGCACGAACTGTAAAGGAAGCACTCGGCCAGGTCAATGCTGCCCGGACCAGCAACAGAGCGCAGGCATGCGCCCGCTCAACCGCCGGACACCTGCAACCCTTCCACTATCGGCACCGTCTGGGTGTAGCGCTGGTCGTGCGTGTCTTCCACCTCCACGCGCAGTTCACCGGGCTGACGCGGGACGAACCAGAAGCGGAAAGACGGATTGTCGCTCAGCGAGAAATCGACCTCAGCGCTCATCACCGGCTTGCCCGCGTAGGTCACCATCA
>JAHCKU010000241.1 GCA_026125625.1 Burkholderiales bacterium
CGCGCGATACGCTGCGGCTCGAAGCGGGCATGGCGCTCTATGGGCAGGACATGGACGAGTCGGTGACGCCGCTCGAAGCAGGGCTGAGCTGGACCGTCGCGCTGAGTCCAGATCGACCGTTCATCGGCCAGGACGGGCTCGAGCAGCGCGCCATACGCTTTCACACACACGGGCTGGTGCTGCGCGACAAGGGCGTGCTGCGCGCGCATCAGGCGGTGCGCACCGTGCACGGCACGGGCGAGATCACCAGCGGCTCGTTCTCGCCCACCCTCGGCCGGTCGATTGCGCTGGCGCGTCTGCCGCCGGCCAGCGTGGCGGGAGACGATGTCCAGGTGCAGATCCGCGAGCGGTGGCTCGACGCGCGGATAGTAAGATATCCGTTCGTGCGCAAGGGCAAATCCCTGCTCGAGCCCGACGCATGAGTTCCGGTCCCGCCGACGTCCAGTACGATCCATGCTTCTCGGAGAACGAATCATGAAAATTGCCCGCGACCTGAAATACGCGCAGACGCACGAGTGGGCGCGTGCGGAAGCCGACGGCAGCGTGGTGGTCGGCATCACCGATCATGCGCAGGAGCTGCTCGGTGATCTGGTCTACGTCGAGCTGCCGCAAGTCGGGAAGGTCTACGCCAAGGGCCAGGAGTGCGGCGTGGTGGAGTCGGTGAAGGCGGCCTCGGACATTTACGCACCGGTGGCCGGCGAGGTGATCGCGGTCAACGACGAGCTGGGCGCCAGTCCCGAGAAGATCAACGAGGACGCGTATGCTGCATGGATATTCAGACTGCGCCCGAGCGCACCCGACGAATTGAACGCGCTGATGGACGCCGCCGCCTACGAGGGCATGGTGAGTGCCGAGCCAGGCTGACCCCGTCCGATCGTATATGCCCTTCATCCCACACACCGACGAAGACGTACGCCGAATGCTCGATGCCGCCGGCGTAGGCGGCATCGATGCCTTGTTCGACGAGATTCCCGCGCAGTTGAAGCAGGTGCGCCTGGAGCGCGTGCCCGAAGCGCTGAACGAGATGCAGGTCACGCGCCTGCTGCAGGAGCGCGCGGCGCAGGACGGCCGCTGGTCCAGCTTCATCGGCGCGGGCGCCTATGAGCATTACATTCCGGCGGCGGTGTGGCAGCTGGTCACGCGCGGCGAGTTCTACTCCGCCTACACGCCCTACCAGGCCGAGGCGAGCCAGGGCACGCTGCAGCTGCTGTACGAATATCAATCCATGATCGCCGGCCTGACCGGTCTGGATGCAGCCAACGCCAGCCTGTACGACGGCGCCTCCGCACTGGCCGAAGCCATTCTCATGGCGGTGCGGCTGCACAAATCCTCACGCCGCATCCTGCTGCCCGCCAATCTGCATCCACACTACGCTGCGGTCGCGCGCGCGCTGACGTCGAGCCAGGGCGTGGAGCTGATCGAGCTTTCCTACGATTCACGGCGCGGGACGATCACACCCGATGCGCTGCCGCTCGACGGCGCGGCGGCACTGGTGATCGCCCAGCCCAACGCCTTCGGCGGGTTGGAGGACGTCCATGCGCTCACCGATCGGGCGCACGCGCACGGCGTGCTGGTCATCGCCGTGGTCAACCCAGTGTCGCTGGGGCTGCTGAACGCGCCGGGCGAGTGGGGTACGCAGGGCGCCGACATCGCCGTGGGCGAAGGGCAGCCGCTGGGTGTGCCGCTCTCCGGCGGCGGCCCGTACTTCGGCTTCATGACCTGCAAGGCCGCGCACATCCGGCAGATGCCGGGCCGCATCGCCGGACGCACCGTCGACCTCGACGGCACGCCCGGCTTCACGCTGACCCTGCAGGCGCGCGAGCAGCACATCCGCCGTTCCAAGGCGACCTCCAACATCTGCACCAATCAGGGTCTGGCGGTGACCGCCGCCACCATTCACATGGCCTTGCTCGGTCCCGCCGGATTGCAACGGGTGGCGCAGACATGCCATGCGAATTTGCTGGCACTGCTGGAGCGCCTGCAGCCGCTGGGCGTGCGGCCTCGATTCTCCGCGTCCTGCTTTCACGAGGTGGTCATCGACGTGGGCGCGCCGGCGCCGGCGGTGCTCGCCGCCATGCGTGCGCAGGGCGTGCTGGGCGGATTCGATCTGGGACAGTGGTCGCCGGAGTTGAGCAGTTCGCTGTTGGTGTGCGTCACCGAAACCAAGACCATGGCCGATCTCGATCACTATGCGCAGGCGCTGGCCGCTGCGCTCTCCGGCCGCTCCAGCCAGGAGCGTGCGTCGTGAACCGGCTCATCTTCGAGCGCTCGCGTACGGGACGGGTCAGCGCCCAGCTCGCGCCGGCCGGCGCAGTCGTCGACGACATTCCGCCGGCACTGCTGCGCGCCGCGCCGCCGCCGCTGCCCGAAGCGGCAGAGCTGGACGTGGTGCGTCATTACACCCGCCTGTCGCAGAAGAATTTCTCCATCGACACGCAGTTCTACCCGCTGGGCTCGTGCACGATGAAGTACAACCCGCGCGCGGCCAATGCCCTGGCCATGCTGCCGGAATTTCTTGCGCACCATCCGCTGGCGCCGGAAGCCACCGGTCAGGGCTTGCTCGCCTGCCTGCACGAGCTGCAGGAGATCCTGTGCGAGGTCAGCGGCATGGCCGGCGTGAGCCTCGCGCCGATGGCCGGCGCCCAGGGTGAATTCGCCGGCGTGGCGATGATCCGCGCCTGGCATCGCAGCCGCGGCGATCATGCGCGCAGCGAGATCATCGTGCCCGATGCCGCGCACGGCACCAACCCCGCCACCGCCACCATGTGCGGATATGCGGTGCGCGAAGTGCCCACCGATCGCAGCGGCAACGTCGACCTGGATCGCCTGCGTGCGGCGGTCGGCCCGCAAACTGCCGGGCTGATGCTGACCAATCCCTCCACCCTGGGCGTGTTCGAGCAGCGCATCCTCGACATCCGCGACATCGTGCATGGCGCCGGTGGCCTGCTCTATTACGACGGTGCCAATCTCAATGCCATCGTGGGCAAGGTCAAGCCTGGCGCCATGGGCTTCGACGTCATCCACATGAACCTGCACAAGACCTTCTCGACGCCGCATGGCGGCGGCGGGCCAGGGGCGGGGCCGGTGGGCGTGGCCGAGCGTCTGCTGCCGTTTCTGCCGATCCCGATGGTGGCGTGCGAGGCGGGCAGCGACGGGCGCGGGACCTACCGCTGGCTGACCGAGGCCGACCGGCCGCAATCCATCGGTCGCCTGTCTGCGTTCATGGGCAACGTCGGCGTGCTGCTGCGCGCCTACGTCTATGCGCGCATGCTCGGACGTAAAGGCATGGCGCGCGTGGCCGAATTCGCCACCCTGAATGCGAACTACCTGATGGTCGAGCTCGCACGCGCCGGCTTCGATCTCGCCTATCCCGCACGCCGGGCGAGCCACGAGTTCATCGTCACGCTCAAGCGGCTCAAGGACGAGACCGGCGTGAGCGCCATGGATTTCGCCAAGCGCCTGCTGGACAAAGGTGTGCACGCACCGACCACCTACTTTCCGCTGCTGGTTCCCGAATGTCTGCTGATCGAACCGACCGAGACCGAATCGAAGGAGACGCTGGACGCATTCGTGGCAGCGATGAAGGCGGTGCTGGAAGAAGCGCGCACGCAGCCGGATCTGGTCAAATCGGCGCCGCACACCATGCCCGTGCGACGGCTGGACGACGTGCGCGCAGCGCGCGAACTGGACGTGGTATGGAAGAAGTCGACAAGAACCTGAAAGTCAGCCCGCACAAGGGCAAGACCGGGCTGCGCCGGGTATGGAATGCGCTGTTCTATTCGTTCGACGGCTTTCGTGCGGCCTATCGCCACGAGGACGCGTTCCGCCAGGAAGTGCTGCTGGCAGCGTTGCTCGTTCCGCTGGCGCTGTGGCTGCCGGTGAGCGGCGTCGGCAAGGCGCTGATGATCGCCTCGGTGCTGCTGGTGCTGGTGGTCGAGCTGATCAACTCCGCCGTCGAGGCGACGGTGGACCGCATCTCGCTGGAGAACCATCAACTGGCCAAGCGTGCCAAGGACATCGGCAGCGCGGCGGTGTTCGTCAGTCTGGTCAACGTCGTTGCGGTGTGGGGACTGGTGCTGTTCGGCTAAGCCCCGCTCGCTACGTTTTTCAACAGCCTGTCGGTTGCGCGGCACACCGTCGTCAGCTTTGGATTCACCACAACGTCAACTCGAGGAGAACGCTCAATGCCTGCCTATCTCATCTCCACCATCGAGATCACCGATCCTGCCGGCTACGAGGAGTACCGCAAGCTGGTAGCGCCGGCGCTGCAGCAATACGGCGGCAAGTTCCTGGTGCGGGGCGGAAAGATCCATCACCTGGAGGGACAGTGGCAGCCCAAGCGCGTGGTGGTGGTGCAGTTCGACAGCGTCGAGCAGGCCAAAGCGTTCAGCGATGCGCCCGAGTATGCGCAGGCCAAGGCCATCCGCCATCGCACCTCCACCAGCAGCGTCATCGTGGTCGAGGGCATCTGAGGGGAACTGTACACCCCACGGTGTCATTCCGAGCGCAGCGAGGAATCCTTTCAGTCACGGCAAAGCAGGATCCCTCGGCTTCGCCTCGGGATGACACGTTGAATAGTCTCGGGAGACATCTTGAGTCTCGGGATGACACTTTGAAAAGGACGCGGCGATGATTTCATCGTGTGATTTCCCCATCGTGTCATTCCGAGCGTAGCGAGGAATCTTCCCCCTCAGCCCCCCGCGCCTGCCTCCCCGCACGGGCAAGCGAGCGCGCGGGCATGCAGGAATCTTCCCCCTCAGCCCCCCGCGCCTGCCTCCCGGCGGGCCGCAAGCCATTGCCTTGCCTCGCTAAACAGCCATGGCATAGGCCTTGCAATTGACATTCGCGCCAGCCGGTACCCCCGCGTTCGGGAGTGCCGGTGCCGGAGGCCCCGGCGGCGCCGCAGACGCGATCTCGCATACTCTGCACCGGCCGCCTGATTTCCCCAGATCTCTTTATGAATCAGAGAGTTTTGCTCGACATACTCGAACAAGACGAATACGTGTTGCAGCATCTCCTGAACCATTTCCGCGGTCGCTCGCCGACCTCGTCCCGCAGCCGCCGCGGGCCTGCCCGGGGCACGCCCAGATGACGGCCCGCGGCGGCTGGTCGCTGCACGTGCTGCTGGCGGTGGGAGCGGCGGTGCTGGTGTTCGCCCTGGCCCTGGCCTTCCCGTTCACCGCGCTGGATCGCCTCGGCTACGACCTCGGGATGCGGCTGTCGAGCCGCACCCCCGCACCGGAAATCGTCGTGGTCGCCATCGACGAGCCCACCATTGCCCAGCTCGGACCCGGCGGCTGGTCGCGCAGCATCGACGCGCAGATCATCGATTCCCTGAGTGCCGCCGGAGCCAAGGTGATCGGCTACGCCGGCTTCTTTCCCGATGCCGCCGCCGATCCCGCGGCGGAGCAGGTGAACCGGCTGGACGCGGTATTTCGCAGCCTGGATGCGCA
>JAHCKU010000242.1 GCA_026125625.1 Burkholderiales bacterium
GGAGCTTTAATTCGATCGATTACTAACCGTTTCTAAATACAAGCGAAAACAGGAGTGCGCGTGGAATTTAGCACAATTGCCGATGCGCCGGAAAAAAGCCGCAGCGACTGCATCGTGGTCGGTGTGTTCGAAGGAAACGAGTTATCCGAGCCCGCACGACTCGTCGATCGCGCGTCCAAGGGCTTCCTGTCCGGCGTCCTGAAGCACGGCGACCTGGAAGGTCGCGTCGGCTCCAGCCTGCTGCTGCACAACGTGCCGGGCGTGGCGGCAACGCGCGTTCTTCTCGTTGGACTCGGCAAGCGCGCAGAGTTCGGCAGCAGGGCCTACCGCGACGCCATGCGCAGCGCAGTGCGCGCGCTGACAGACAGTGGCGCGACGAGCGCTGCAGCGTATCTCGCGCAGGTGCCTCTTGCGGATCGCGATGTCCGCTGGGCGCTGCAACAGGCGGCAGCGGTGGCCAGTGATGCGAGCTACCGCTTCGATCAGCTGAAGAGCAAGAAGCCCGATCGCCGGGGTCTGAAGACTTTGGCGCTGCAGGCCGACGATGCGCGCAATGGCGCTGCAGCCGTCGGCCGCGGGGCGGCCATCGGCGCCGGCGTGAGCCTGGCCAAGGACCTGGGCAATCTGCCGAGCAACATCTGCACGCCGACCTATCTCGCGCGCCGGGCGCAGGAGCTGGCCAGGCGCCACAAGCTCGAGTGCCAGGTGCTGGACGAGCGCGAGATGGAGAAGCTCGCCATGGGTGCGCTGCTGGCGGTCACGCGCGGCACGCGCGAACCGGCGAAGCTGATCGTCCTGCACTACCGCGGCGCCGGCCGCAAGGACAAGCCCGTCGCACTGGTGGGCAAGGGGATCACCTTCGACACCGGGGGCATCTCGATCAAGCCCTCGGCCGAGATGGACGAGATGAAGTACGACATGTCCGGCGCAGGCAGCGTGCTGGGAACGCTGGAGGCGGTCGCGCGCATGAAGCTGGCGGTCAACGTGGTCGGCATCATCGCAGCGTGTGAGAACATGCCCGGCGGCAACGCCGTCAAGCCGGGAGACATCGTGACCAGCATGTCCGGCCAGACCATCGAGATCCTCAACACCGACGCCGAGGGTCGCCTCGTTCTGGCCGATGCCCTCACCTACGCCGAGCGCTTCGAGCCGGCAGCGGTGATCGACATCGCCACCCTCACCGGCGCCTGCGTGATCGCGCTGGGCAGTGTGGCCAGCGGCCTGTACAGCAATGACGAGGGCCTTGCGCACGAGTTGCTGGACGCCGGTCAGCAGTCGTGGGACCGCGCGTGGCAGATGCCGCTATGGCCGGACTACGACGAGCAGATCAAGAGCCCGTTCGCGGACGTGGCCAACGTCGGCGGTCGCCCGGCCGGCAGCGTCACCGCCGCGTGCTTCCTCGCCCGCTTCGCCAGGAAGTTCAGGTGGGCGCACCTGGACATCGCCGGCACCGCATGGCGCTCGGGCAAGGACAAGGGGTCGACCGGACGGCCGGTCCCTCTGCTCACCACCTTCCTGATGCAGCGCGCGGATGCGGCTGCGGCACCTGCGCCATCGCGGCCGGCGAAGCGCAGCGCCGCGAAGAAGACGCGCAAGGCGGGCAGGAAGCGCTAGCGCGTACCATCGCGATGACGCAGATCGATTTCTACACCAACGTCGCGAATCGCGAGCACACCGCCTGCACCCTGGCGGCGAAAGCCCTCGCCCGCGGTCTGCGCATGATGATCCTGACCGCCGACAACGCCTGGACCGAGCGCATGGACCAGCTGCTGTGGACACAGCCGGCAACCGCATTCCTTCCGCATTGCCGCGCCCATCACCGGCTGGCCGGTGTCACACCCATCATCCTCGATCATGTCGCCGAGCCGGTGGTGCACGAGCAGATCCTGCTCAACCTGCGTGATGATCTGCCGCCGCACTTCAGCCGCTTCGAGCGCCTCATCGAGCTGGTCGGCAGCGACGACTCGGACCGGCAGCAGGCACGCGTGCGCTTTCGCTTCTACCGCGATCGCGGCTACGACATTCGCACCCACGACCTGGGCCGGACGCAGGCATAGCGCGGTCGATGCACGGTCACGACGACAACCCGCTCCCGCCGTATCCGGTCGCTGCCGAGAGTGACGATCTGTTCGGCAAGCTGGATCATCTGCTCAACAGGCAGGAAGCGGTCATCACGCAGCAAGGGACGCTCGGGGAAGTCCCGACCCTCACCGAAGCGATCGAGCCCGCATCAACGCCTCGCCCCGCAGACACTCCCGAAGACGTGCCGGTCCTGCTCGATGCCGTGGAGCGTACACAGCCGGAACGTCTCTTCACGACCAATCCGCTCGATCAGTTGCGGCATTTGCAGGCCGCGCTCTACCTGCGTCTGCGTCAAGGGATCGATGCCGCACTACAGGACGAGGCCGTCGCTGCGCTGGACGAGGCGCAGCGCAACCATGTGGCGCACGCGCTGCGCCGGGCACTGCCGCGCATCGTGCGCCAATCCGTAGAGCAGGTATTCGGCAGCAGCAAGCCCAAGCGGAAGCAGTGACTGCAGCCGCCCGCAGCCGGTGGGCAGGATGGCGTCCGTTATAATTTTTCGTTTACGCGCTGTCTCGCCTGCCCAATGGAACTCGCCAAGAGCTTCGAGCCCCAGGAAATAGAGCGCCGCTGGTATCCCATCTGGGAATCGCGCGGCTACTTCGCCGCCAACCCGGAGTCCTCGGCGCCTGCCTATTGCATCCAGCTGCCGCCGCCGAACGTAACCGGCACCCTGCATATGGGCCACGCATTCCAGCAGACATTGATGGACGCGCTCATCCGCTACCACCGCATGCGCGGCTTCAACACCAACTGGGTGGTGGGCACCGACCACGCCGGCATCGCCACCCAGATCGTGGTGGAGCGCCAGCTGGAAGCAGAAGGCAAGACCCGCCACGATTTCACACGCGAGGCCTTCATAGAGCGCGTGTGGCAGTGGAAGCAGCAGTCCGGTTCCACCATCACCCGGCAGATGCGTCGGCTCGGCACTTCGGCCAACTGGACCTATGCCGACAGCGAAGGCCACAAGGCCGGCTACTTCACCATGGACACGCGCATGTCTCGCGCGGTCGTCGAAGTGTTCGTGCAGCTGTATCAGGAAGGGCTGATCTATCGTGGCAAACGTCTGGTCAACTGGGACCCGGTACTCGGCACCGCCGTGTCCGACCTCGAAGTCGACAGCGAGGAGGAGGACGGACGCATCTGGGAGATCCGCTACCCGGCGGCGGATGGCGGCGCCGGCGTGGTAGTGGCGACCACCCGGCCGGAGACGATGCTGGGCGATGTCGCCGTGGCGGTGCACCCGGACGATGCGCGCTACGCCGCGCTGGTCGGCACGCAGCTGGTGCTGCCGCTCACCGGACGCCACATTCCAGTGATCGCGGACACTTACGTCGACCCGCAATTCGGCACCGGCTGCGTGAAGATCACGCCGGCTCACGACTTCAACGACTACCAGGTCGGACAACGGCATGGGTTCCAGCCGATCAGCATTCTGAGCCTGGACGCGCATGTGAACGACAATGCGCCGGTCGCATATCGCGGGCTGGAGCGCTTCGAGGCGCGCAAGCGCGTGCTTGCCGATCTGCAGGCGCAGGGCCTGCTGGTGTCGGACAAGGCGCACAAGCTGAAGGTCCCGCGTTCCGGGCGCACCGGCGTGGTGGTGGAACCGATGCTCACCGACCAGTGGTTCGTGAAGATGGAAGGGCTGGCCCGGCGCGGCCTGGACGCGGTGGCCTCCGGCGCGGTGCGCTTCCATCCCGAGCACTGGACCACCACCTACAATCACTGGCTGGAGAACATCCAGGACTGGTGTATCTCCCGCCAGCTGTGGTGGGGGCATCAGATTCCCGCCTGGTACGACGAAACCGGCAACCTGTACGTGGCGCGCGACGAGACCGAAGCGCACGCGCAGGCCGCATCCAAAGGGTTCAGCGGGCCGTTGCGTCGCGATGCCGATGTCCTGGACACCTGGTTCTCGTCGGCGCTTGTCCCGTTCACCTCGCTCGGCTGGCCGCAGAAGACACGCGATCTCGATCTGTTCCTGCCCAGCTCGGTGCTGGTCACCGGCTTCGACATCATCTTCTTCTGGGTCGCGCGCATGATCATGATGACCTTGCACTTCACCGGCAAGGTCCCGTTCCGCGACGTCTACATCAATGCCATCGTGCGCGACGCCGAAGGACAGAAGATGAGCAAGTCCAAGGGCAACACCCTGGACCCGCTCGACCTGATCGACGGCATCACGCTGGATGACCTGCTGGCGAAATCCACCGTCGGTCTGCTGCGCGCCGACCACAAGGAGAAGATCGAACGCTACGTGCGCAAGAACTTCGCCAAGGGCATTCCGGCGTTCGGCGCAGACGCGCTGCGCTTCACTTTCGCGTCGCTGGCCACGTTCTCGCGCACGCTCAACTTCGACCTCAATCGTTGTGAGGGCTACCGCAATTTCTGTAACAAGCTGTGGAACGCCACCCGCTTCGTGCTGATGAACTGCGAGGGCAAGGACGTCGGACTGGATGACGGTACGGCGATGGAGCTGTCGTTCGTCGACCGCTGGATCATCAGCCGCCTGCAGGAAGCGGAAGCCGCGGTCGAGGCGGGCTTTCGCGACTACCGCTTCGATGTGGCGGCGCGCGCGATCTACGAGCTGGTGTGGGACGAATACTGCGACTGGTACCTGGAACTGACCAAGGTGCAGTTGCAGGCGGGCAGCGAAGCGCAGCAGCGCGGCACGCGCCGCACCCTGGTGCGCGTGCTGGAGGCGATGCTACGCCTGGCACATCCGATCATTCCGTTCATCACCGAAGAGTTGTGGCAGAAGGTCGCGCCACTGGCGGGCAAGACCGGCGAGACCATCATGCTTGCCGCCTATCCGCAGGCGGAGCCGGGCAAGCTCGATGGGCAGGCCACGCGCCAGGTGGCCCTGCTCAAGGACGTCACCAACGCCTGCCGCACCTTGCGCGGTGAGATGAACGTCGCACCTTCGCAGCGCGTGCCATTGCTGATCGCCGGCGAGCGTGCTGCGCTGGAGTCGAGCGCGCCCTACATCCAGTTCCTGGCACGCTTGTCGGATGTCACCTTCACGGGTGCGGATCTGCCTGCGGCCGATGCGCCGGTCGCCGTCGTCGGCGAGCATCGTCTGATGCTGAAGATCGAGATCGACCGCGCCGCCGAGCGCGAGCGCCTCGCCAAGGAGGCGGCCCGCCTCGACGCCGAGATCGCCAAGGCCGAGGCCAAGCTCGGCAACGCCTCCTTCGTCGAGCGCGCGCCCGCCGCCGTCGTGGACCAGGAGAAGAAGCGGCTCGCGGACTTCCGCGCCAAGCTCGACGACATCCGCGCCCAGCTCGCGCGCCTGGCCTGACCGGCGCGTGCCGCTACCCCACAGCCTGCGGGCCCTGGGCTCGCCCAACTTCCGC
>JAHCKU010000243.1 GCA_026125625.1 Burkholderiales bacterium
TCTTCCGGCGTCGCGCGCATGACGGAGCGGATCAGCGCGCCGGCCCGAACATGATCGACAACGATGCGGTGCATGTCCCGCGCTTCTTTCTCGTCGGTGAACGCGACCACGACGATGCCGTTGTTCCTCGATCCATGGACCGCCTCGTTGTGCAGGCTTTCGCGCGAGTAGTGCGACAGGTCGACGTAAAGATCGATGCGACGACTGGCCGCCCGTGCAGTCCGTTCCCGGCGAGCCTGGGCCGCTGGCGCTGCTGCGGGGGGCGCGGCAGCAGACGGGGCGGATCGCCGGCGCGCAGGCGCATCGAACTCTGCTACATGGTAGGGATCGCTCAGGATCTGCATACCTCCGGCATAACTATAGGAGGCGAGGTCAACCGGGGCAGCACCGAGGTTCCGATACGACTGCGCGGCCACGTGACCGCCGCTGATGACTGCAAGCAAAGCGGCGAACAGCATCGCGCAGGTCGAGCTCGACGATTTCAAGGATGAAGTCCTTCTGGGTCGTGAATGACGTTTCGTGCAGGCAATGACTGGAAATCAACGGATCAGCAAATAGGCCTTGTAGATGGGGGCGGCCGCCGTAAGCACTTCACGGACTTCGGCATAGCTGCGCAGATCGCGGCATTTGTCGCCGGATACCGGAGCACTTTCGTGCTTGCAGGCGTATTTGGCCCAGAGCTTCCCATGAAGCTCGCCTGGAACGTTCCTCATGTTCGGAAACGAAAAAAGCAGTTTGTCGCCGATCTGCTTCGCGATGCCGTAGGAATAGCGCTCTTCCTTGCTCCTCTCGCCATCCTTGCCGATGATCCTGAGCTGGACGAGAAGGAGTGCCTTCCCGACATTCAAGTCGGCAAACGCCACCTCGGCGAACTTCTGATCAGCACTGAAGACCGACTCAGTGTGTGACGTCGTATTGCCCGCTCATTCGAAGAATGAACAGGCGGAATAGCCATGACATTGCCAGCAGGATGGCAATCCCGCCTGGAATCCTGAACAGCAACCATTTGCTCATCGCCATGCCTCTCGATCGACCAGTCTCCAGCCTAGCTTCCGCCCATGACGAAAGCGAGTAACAGTTTCCGTTAGCAGGCGGTCGAAACCTACTGCGCTGAGCCGGAGCGGGAGAAGCGCATCGTCACCTCGAATCCGGGCCTCGTGTTCTGCAGCAGGATCCTGGCGCCGTGGCGAATCGCGACTGCCTGCACCAGGCGCAGACCGAAACCATGGCCTGGCGCAGGGCCTTGCGAGCCTGCGGCGATCAGCTGCGTCAGATCGTCGCTCGCTGCGCCCGGCCCCTGGTCCCGCACCGCGATCGTCACCGCGTGCGCCTCGGCCTGCACGGCGACTTTCACCGCGGCGCCGGGAGGCGAGTGCTTGAGCGCGTTCTCGATCAGATTCATCAGCGCGCTGCGCAACAACTCCTCCACACCGTGAATCGTTGCGCCTGCAGCGCCTGAGGTGTCCACGACGAGATCGACGCCGCCGAGCTGCGCAGCGTCGCGATACACCTCGGCTGCTGCCGCGACCAGCGCCGATGCATCGAGCGCTCGATTCTCGAAGCCCGGGCCGGCTTCGATTCGTGCGAGCGTGAGGATCTGTCGCAGCAGCTCGATCAGCCGCTCCGTGGCCTCGACGAAGCGGGACGCACCGCTCGCCCGGGCTTCATCGCGCAGATGCGAGAGCTCACGGTTCAGCTCATGCGCCGCTGTCTGACTGAATGCATCCAGCCCCTTCACCAGGCGTTCCATCTCCGCGAGCGCCCGGTTGACGTTGGTCGCCAGCTGCGCAAGCTCGTCTCCACCCTCGACGATGTCCGGCGAGACGCGCTGCTTCAAATCCCCGCGGCGCAGTCCATCGAACACCGCGTTGGTCGCGGCGATGCGCTGGCGGAACTGCCGGGCGGTGCGCAGGGTGAGCATCGATGCCAGCGCGACGAACCCCGCCAGCCCCAGCAGCGCAGCCGGCAGGAATTCACGCAGCATGGCATCCACCGGCTCCAGCCGTCGCCCCACCAGCAGCAGAAAGTCGCCTTCCAGCAGCGCCGCCTCCGCCACGGCGCGGCCAGCAGGGACGCCGGCCTGCGCGGCATCGAAGCGCAGGCGACCGGCAGCTGCGGGCGATCCGTCCGGCCAGCGCTCGAGATTGCCGACCAGCTTCGAGCCGTCACGACGCAGCAGCAGGTAAAGACTTTGCGCGAGGGCATCGTCCGCTTCCAGCTGCGTGCGGTACTCGATCTCGTCGGCGAAGGCGACGACCTTGAGCGCCTCGGCATGCCGTGCGAGCACGCGCAGTTCCGCCGCGATATCGGTGCGTGCCGCACGTTCGGCGGCCTGCGTCAGCGTGAGCAGGGCGGCCGCCACCAGTGCCGCATAGAGCAGCAACGCCAGCAGCAGATTCGCCATCAGCACGCGCCGCAACAGCGGCCGCTGCGCGGCGGGGTCGCTCATGCGGATATCACGAGCCGGTAGCCAAGCCGTCCGCCGGTTTCCACCAGCAGCCCATCCTCGCAAGTCGCCAGGGCCTCCCGCAGGCGCCGGATGGCAACGTTGATGACGTAGTCGCGCGGCGGAACGCGTGCCTGGTCCGGCCACACTGCGCGCCACAATGCCTCGCGACTCACCCACTCACCCCGATGGGCAGCCAGCGTGGCCAGCAAACGGAACGTGAGCGGCATCAGTTCGAGCCGCTGACCGGCCCACATCGCGACCCGGCTCTCCGTCCGCAGTTCGAGCCTGCCCCACACGATGACCGATTGCGGCACGCGCACGCTGGCCACACGGCGGGCCAGCGCGCGCAGCCTGGCCTTCAGCTCGTCCATGTCGAAAGGCTTGTCGATGTAGTCGTCGGCGCCCTGATCGAGGCCGCGGACGTGATCCGCGGCGCTGGACAGGCGACTCGCGACCAGCGTGCCGGGCGGTGCACCTTCGAGATCCCGGAACCATGCCAGCAGATCCAGTCCATCCTCGCCGTTGGCCAGCATGCGGTCGAGATAGATCAGGTCGACGGGCTCGCACGACAGGAGCTCGCGCGCGGCCTGCACCGTATCCACGTGACGATGCCGCCAGCCGAGCCCGTCGATGACGCCGAAGACCTGCCCCGCCAGCGCGCGGTCGTCTTCCACCACGAGCACCGTCAACGCGCCTTCGGCATGATCCGTTTCCGTTCGCATAACTTTCCTGTCATCATTGCCCGCCGAGGGCGACGGCCAGAGCGTAGCCGAAGTGCATGCACTTCGGGGATACCGGTCGCCAGCGACATCTAACAAATCCGGTTAGTGAGAGAAGATAGTTCCATGAGGCACCCCGGGTGCTCGATACTTGGCGCCCTGGTGCTGCTGCTGGCAGGTGCCTGCACCACGACGCCGAAGATGGACGCCGAAACCGAGTCGGCTTCGGCGCAGACGCTGGAGAACATGCAGCAGGCGGCAGTCGACTTCTCACGTGCGCGCGACGCGGGCGATGCACTGGAGATGGGGCGTGCCGCGGCTGCCCGGCGTCCTTTCGACCATCTGACGCGTGCGCCCGGTTTCCTGAATTCTGATGTCATGTTCGAGGAGGCGCGGCGGCTCGCGGACGGCAACGGGAGATTGCTGGCACAGCTCGGCGAGCTGGAAAGCCAGGCTTCGGGACCGTTCCCTGGCATATTCGGCCAGTTCATGGACAGAATGGCCGGCCGCTGCAAGTTCGAGCGCGACACGCGCAGCGTGCCACCGGTACCGCAAGCGCGTCTTCCCACCGGCGGGCGCGGGGAGCCGCCAAGCTGCGTCCTGACGGTCGGCCCCAAGACCAGTGTGCAATTGCGCGCGGATGTGCGCGCGCGGCGCACGCTCTTCGTCTATGTGGAGAGCCAGGCCGGCGCCGACCTGGCGCTCACCATCGTCGATCCCGCGATCACGACGCCAGTCTGCTCACAAGCCCAGCCGAACGGCTATCAAGTCTGCAAATGGCGGCCTGACAAGGCGGCCACGGGAATCGTAGAGATTCGCAACCACAGCGACTTGGCGGTGCCGGCCCTGCTCATCACGCGCCAGAGTTGATCGCGCATCCGCAACGACTCCGCATCAGCCCCGCGCAGTAGTTTTAGACGCGCCGCTTGCGCGCGGTCGACTTTTTCGGCTTCTTCGCCGGCTTCTTCGCTTTCCCACCCTTGGGCTTGGCCGAAGGCTTGGGTGCGGCGGCAGGGGGCGTTGCCGCGGGCGCAGCGTCGGGCTGCGCCTCCTGCATGCGGAATACCACCGGCACCTGCACCATGAACGCGGAGGCGAGCAGCTCCGGTGGCGGCGGCACGATCGATTCGCGCACCAGATCCACGGCACGCTGATCGAGCACTTCATGACCGCTCGACTCGGCCACTGACACGACGCTGAGCCGGCCGGCGCTTTCGAAGCCGATCTCGATCTGCACCGTGCCCTCCCAGGCATTCCTGCGCGCTTCCAGCGGATAGACGTCGGCCCCGCAGGCCGCGGCGACACCGAGCGTGCGTGCACGCACGGCCTGCGCGAAACAGGTCAGCAGATCGGCACGCGATCCGCCCGAGGCGCAGTCCGGTGCTTTGGCGGCATCGGGTGCGCGGCACGCGAACGACTCCGAGCGCGGCGTCTGCGGCGAGGGCGCCGGCGCATCCACCACGCGCACGCCGCTGCGCACCTCGTACAGCACCGAGAAGCGGCGCAAGCGCGCGTATGCCTGCGGCTGCGACGGCAGCGGCAAGGGCGTGGCCTCCAGCACCGCGCGGCGCAGCGCAGCGTCCAGATCGGGGAAGCCGCTCGCGCGCCGCGTGGTGATGTCGCCAGCCAGGCCGTTGGACAGGAGGGAAACCTCCAGCTCGACGTGCGCGTCCAGAGGGATCGACTGCGGTACGCTCATATGCTGCTGGATGGCGTCGCGTATGCGCTGCCGCCAGAACTGCAGCTCCTGCACCGGCAGCTCGGCCGGCTCCATGTCGGCAGGTGGCGCGGTGGACGGCTGTGGAAGCGCCGATGGCGGCAATGCCGGCTCTGTCGGTGTGGCAGGTACAGGGGCGCCAGCGGGGCTGCCTTCGGCAGTGGATGGAAGAGGCAGCTGCGGCAGCACCACGCCTGCATGCAGCAGTGCGCCCAGACCCACGACGCACACTCGTGCCGTGCGCCTGCGCGCAAAGATCTGACGATCGATCTTTCTCATCGGTCCTCTCTCAGCCTGCCGTCCATTCCCGCCATCCTCCCAGCAACGGAAAGTACAATCCGAGTCGCACCTGCCTGCCATCCAGAGCGTGCATGATGCGCGCGTAACGCTCGAGCTGCTCGCGGTAGCGCAGCTGCTCTCGATCGAGGAAGGCTTCCAGCTCGCCGCCTTCGTGAGTGCTGGTCTTGTAGTCGATGATCCAGCGCGTGCCGTGCTCGTCGACGAAGGTGCGATCGAGCGCAACGTGCACGATGCCCTCCTCCAACATCGCGGT
>JAHCKU010000244.1 GCA_026125625.1 Burkholderiales bacterium
CACCTGAAACAGCGGATGACAACCGCGTCGCCGACATGGGCCGACGCGATCTGCTGAAAACCGGCGCGACGATCGCTGTGGGCGCAGCACTGCCCTCACTGGCCACCGGCGCAAATGCGCAGGCCCAGACGCTCCCAGGCAATGGCGCGAAGACGCTGATCCTGGCCTCCCATCCCTATCCCGACCGTTCCGTCGTCAACAAGGCGCTGTGGGAAGTGGTGCAGCAGGCCGAGGGTGCCTACTTCAGGAACCTGGAGACCGTGTATGGCGATAACCTGCGTGGCTTTGACAGGGCGGCCGAGCGTCGGCTCTACCAGCAGATGGAGCGGCTTGTTCTGATCTTTCCGATCCACTGGTTCAACCTGACGCCCATGCTCAAGGCTTACATGAACGAAGTCTGGGGTTCTGGGGCACCGCCCGAGCTTCGGGGCAAGGAACTGTTGGTCGTGACCACGACGGCCGGGGGCGAGGACGCCTACTCCCCCAAGGGTCGGCTGGGCTTCACCATTGAAGACGTGCTGATCCCGCTGCGGGCCAGCGCGAACTACACCGGCATGAAGTTCGTAAAGCCCTTGTGCTTTTTTGCGGCGTCCGGCGACGCTAGCTCGTTGCGCAGCTATCAGGAGACATTGGCGCAAAGACTGCGCGAACTGTCTTGAGGTTGGGCAACCTGCCTCTTTCATCTCTACAAAGCCGAAGATGAAGAGCGCAGCCCAAGGCTGTACGTACTTCATTCTCGATGCCGCCAAGAGCCACTTGGGCTATGATGACCTGACAAGGCCCGCCGTTCCT
The DNA here is from genome assembly GCA_026125625.1 of Burkholderiales bacterium. GTDB lineage: Bacteria > Pseudomonadota > Gammaproteobacteria > Burkholderiales > SHXO01 > SHXO01. The sequence continues at coordinate 793 of JAHCKU010000244.1, forward strand.
CGGCAATCCAGCACGACGCAGTGCGATGCGGCTTTCTCTCCCAACGCTCCTATGTGGCTCCTAGCCCACGAGGCCACATCTCGCCAAAGTGGCCAAGAAAAGAGCTAACCTACTGTCCCGTATATGGTTTCAAGCCCTGCGTGATTTTCACGAAGGACTTGACACCGGAACTTTTTTGCCTGCTCGTACACATTCCCCTAAAGATGGCGCACCGGCAGTCGCTAATTGGGGCAGGTCTCCTCCCCTGTTGGGGATTCAAGAGCAGCGGTCTTCCGTCTGCTCTTTTTTTTTGCCCTCTGCGCCACTCGCCCTGTTGTCTCCATCCAGGGTCAGGACATCTCGATCTGGCGGTGCCGGTTCAGTCGCAAGGGACGTCGGCAATGTCCATCGCAGCTGCGTCCTCCTGACGCATGCACACGACGCCATCAATCGGCGACTGACTCCATCGACGGGCACTTCGACAGATGCCGGAAGGCATGTCGATTGCCGTGCCTTTCCAAACCACGGAGAGAACGTCGATGGCACAGGATCTTGATCTTGACGAAGGCCGGGTGCAGTTCGGCAGCCCGTTCGCCGACGATATTGGAGGGAATCACATGGGTAAATGTGAGATATGCGGAAACGAATATGCGATGGCCTTCGAGGTGATCGCTGCCGGGGAACGGCACGTGTTCGATAGCTTCGAGTGCGCGATCCACAAGCTTGCGCCGATCTGCGAGCACTGCGGCTGCAGGATTCTCGGGCACGGCATCGAGGGTGGCGGGCGCTTCTTCTGCTGCGCACACTGCGCGCGGCAATCCGGAGTCAAGGGCGCGGTCGACAACGTGTAAGCCGATCGCGCTTGCCCGGGGATGACACACCTCCGGCGCCTATGCCCCGAAGGGGTACACCTGCCCTTCGAGAAGGAAGAAAACGTGACTACCTTGGTGCCGGATAACCGAATCGAACGGTTGACCTTCGCATTACAAGTGCGCTGCTCTACCTGCTGAGCTAATCCGGCCCGCGAGAATTATAGCGGCCGGCCATCGCCAGCCGCGCAGGCATCAACCTACTTCACCACCTGCAGCTTGGGGCGGCCGTTGCCCGGAGGGCGGGGCTTGTCGCCGCCGTCGGAGTCTTCGCCATCGGGCGGGACCAGGGTCGGGGTGGGCGCGGTGCCCGCTCCCACGGTCTGGAACGCCAGCCCCTGGCCGTTCTCCTTGGCGAAGATCCCGGCTACCGCTGCGATCGGGACCGACACTTCATGCGACACGCCGTTGAAGCGCGCCGAGAACTGGATCAGGTCATTGCCGATCTTGAGGTTGCGTGTGGCGTCGGGGCTCACGTTGAGCACGATCTCGCCGTTGCGTACGTACTCCATGGGCACGCGCGTAGCGCTGTCGACCTTCACCGCCACGTAAGGCGTGACGCCGCAGTCGATGCACCACTCCCAGATGGCCCGGATGAGATAAGGAGTGGTGGGGACTTCCTTCACTTGCGCATCACCTTCTCGGAAGGCGTCAAGGCCTCGATATAGGCCGGACGGCTGAAGATGCGTTCAGCGTACTTCAACAGCGAGGCCGCCTGCTTCGGCAGCTGGATGCCATAGTAGTCCAGGCGCCACAGCAAGGGGGCGATGGCAACGTCGAGCATGGAAAATTCATCGCCCAGCATGTACTTCTGCTTCACGAACACCGGTGCGATCTGCGTCAGACTGTCGCGGATCAGCCCACGCGCCTTGTCCGCCGCCTTCTGCTGACCCTTCTCGATGATGTCGACGTGGCAGAACAGTTCCTGCTCGAAGCGAAACAGGAACAGGCGCGCGCGCGCGCGCATGACCGGGTCCGCCGGCATCAGCTGCGGATGCGGAAAACGGTCGTCGATGTACTCGTTGATGATGTTCGACTCGTACAGGATCAGATCGCGCTCGACCAGGACCGGCACACGGTTGTACGGATTCATCACCGCGAGATCTTCCGGCTTGTTGTACAAGTCGACGTCCACGATCTGGAAATCCATTCCCTTCTCGTACAGGACGATGCGGCAACGCTGGCTGAATGGGCAGGTGGTACCGGAATAAAGGGTCATCATCGCGTTGTCTGTGTTTCCAGCCGATAGGTCAATGAACGTCCTTCCAGTAGTCTTTCTTCAGCAGATATACGAGTACGAACAGCACAGCCAGCCCCAGCAGAACCATGTAGCCCATCTGCGCACGCTGCGCGCGCACCGGCTCGCCCATGAACACCAGGTAGTTGACGAGATCGGCAACCAGGCGGTTGTACTCGGTCGGGCTCATGCTGCCGGGTGTTTCCAGCACCAGCGACCGCACCTCCTCCTTGCCGTGCGGACCTTCACGCTCCGACACCTGCAACACCTGCTGCCCCTGCAGCTCCCACAGCACGTGCGGCATGCCCACGCTCGGGAACGCGATGTTGTTCCAGCCGGTCGGGCGCGCCTCATCCCGGTAGTAACCGCGCAGATAGGTGTATAGCCAGTCAGCACCACGTGCGCGCGCGATGACCGACAGGTCCGGCGGCGCGGCGCCGAACCACTGCGCGGCCGCATGCGCCGGCATGGCCACCGTCATCGTGTCTCCCACCTTGGCGGTGGCAAACATCAGGTTGTCGCGAATCTGCTGCTCACTCAAGCCCAGGTCGGTCAGGCGGTTGTAACGCATGTACTGTGCGCTATGACAGTTCAGGCAGTAGTTCACGAACACCTGCGCGCCGCGCTGGATCGATGCGGCATCGCGGATGTCGATCGGCGCGCGATCCAGCATCACCTCCTCGCTAGCCGCCTGCACGGCGGCGGGAAGCAGCAGGAACAGTAAAAAAGACAACCTGATCATGGTCTCGATGCGCACAGCACGCTCCAAACTCGCTCGGATGTTCAGTGGGTCAGCCGCTTGGGTTCCGGCTTGTGGCTGTCGATGCGGCTGTACCAGGGCATCAGCAGGAAGAACAGGAAGTACACGAGGGTGAACAGGCGCGCCAGGATCACGGCGGTATCCATGCCGCCGATCTTGCCCAGGAAGTCGGTCGGCTTTACGCCGAGCCAGCCCAGCACCAGGAAGCTGATGACGAACACCGTGAGCGCGATCTTGTAGTACGGTCCTCGATAGCGGATCGACTTCACCGGGCTGCGATCGAGCCAGGGCAGAAGGAAGAAGATCAGCACTGCCGCACCCATCACCAGCACCCCCCAGAACTGCGAGCCGAGGAAAGCTGGTACGGCGCGCAACATTGCGTAGTACGGGGTGAAGTACCACACCGGCGCGATATGCGTGGGCGTCTTCAGCGGATCGGCCGGGACGAAATTGTTGTATTCGAGGAAGTAGCCTCCCATCTCTGGCGCGAAGAAGATGATGAAGCTGAACACTGCCAGGAATACCACCACGCCCACCATGTCCTTGACCGTGTAGTAGGGATGGAACGGAATGCCATCGAGCGGCTTGCCGTTCGCATCCTTGGTCTTCTTGATCTCGATGCCGTCCGGATTGTTGGAACCCACCTCGTGCAGTGCGATGATGTGCGCCACCACCAGCCCCAGCAGCACCAGGGGAATGGCAATCACGTGGAAGGCGAAGAAGCGGTTCAGGGTGGCATCCGATACCACATAGTCGCCGCGGATCCACACCGCCAGATCTTCACCGATGATGGGTACTGCACCGAACAGATTGACGATCACCTGCGCGCCCCAGTACGACATCTGGCCCCAGGGAAGCAGATAACCGAAGAACGCTTCGGCCATCAGGCACAGATAGATCATCACGCCGAGCACCCAGATCAGCTCGCGCGGCTTGCGATGCGAGCCGTACAGCAGCGCCCGGAACATGTGCAGGTAGACGACGACGAAGAACATCGACGCGCCGGTCGAATGCATGTAGCGGATGAGCCATCCGCCCGGCACGTCGCGCATGATGTACTCGACCGAGCCGAACGCCTGGGCGGCGTCGGGCTTGTAGTTCATGGTCAGGAAGATGCCGGTGACAATCTGCAACACCAGCACCAGCAGGGCGAGCGAGCCGAAGTAGTACCAGAAGTTGAAGTTCTTCGGAGCGTAGTACTCCGACAGATGCTCCTTCCAGAGCTTGGTGAGCGGGAAGCGCTCGTCGATCCAGTTCAACAAGGCCTGCGACCGGGTCATGCTCAAGCTCCTTTCCCGTCTTCACCGATCAACAGCCGGGTATCGGTGAGAAACTGATGTTTCGGTACTTCCAGATTGGTCGGAGCAGGAACGTCCTTGAACACCCTGCCGGCCAGATCGAACTTGGACCCATGACAGGGACAGTAGAACCCACCCTTCCAGTCATCTCCCAGCCCGCTCGCCGGCCCGGCCTGGAGCTTGTCGGTGGGAGAACAGCCGAGATGGGTACAGATGCCTACGACCACCAGCCATTCCGGCTTGATCGATCGATACTCGTTCTGCGCATAGTCCGGTTGCATCTGCGCCTTCGAGCCCGGATCGGCGACCTGCGGGTCCAGCTGCGGCAGCGATTTCACCATTTCGGGTGTGCGGTGCAGAATCCACACCGGCTTGCTGCGCCACTCCGCACGAATCATCATGCCCGGCTCGACCTTGGAGATGTCGACTTCGACCGGTGCTCCCGCGGCGCGGGCGCGGGCTCTGGGGAACATGCTCATGTAGAAGGGCGTCGCGGCGG
>JAHCKU010000245.1 GCA_026125625.1 Burkholderiales bacterium
GGGTCGGAGCCGATCATCCAGTCACCGGGGATGCACCACACGTGCGTCCAGCGACATTCTCGCCCACCGTCAGGCCGGACATGAAAGTGGATGTGGACTTCGTGCTCGCGCATCTCCACGACCCGCAAGTGGTGGTTCTCGATGCACGGGCTCCGGAACGCTACCGCGGCGAGACCGAACCCATCGATCCGGTTGCCGGACATATTCCCGGCGCACGCAATCGTCTATACAAGAACAACCTGGGTCCGGACGGACGGCTCAAATCCGCGGAAGTCCTGCGCAATGAATTCTCCGCACTGATGGGATCCATCCGTGCTGACCAACTGGTGCATCAATGCGGATCGGGCGTCAGTGCGTGCCACAACATTCTCGCCATGGAGATCGCCGGGCTGCCCGGCTCCCGCCTGTATCCGGGATCGTGGAGCGAGTGGTGCGCGGATCCCGGCCGGCCCATCGAGCGGGGCTGACGCACCCGGTCCACGCCGGAACTACAGGCGGCGGCTCGCTGCGCTCAGGCGAGCATGTCTGCCCAGATGTTCCGGCCCCAGGACTCTGCGTACAGACCTTCCAGCGTGGTCGGTCCGCTCGAAAGACCGCCGCTGCCCGGGGTGACGAGATAGGTCTTCTTTTCCTTGTCGTATGCGTGCACCGAAGCCACGTGCACGACCTCCGCGTCGCTCACGAAGCTGTAGCAGGTATTGGTCATCATCGGTGCGGGATTGACCGGCTCGCCGCGCAGCAAGGCAATTACTGCCGCCGCACAGACCTTCGCGTGCTGGTTGGCCATGTGCCCGGACTTGGGCATCAGCGGCGCTGCGAGCACGGCATCGCCAAGAACGTGGATATTCGCGCGCGCCGTTGACTCGAACGTCAGGAAATCAACCTCGCACCATTTGTCATTGGTGGTAATGAGACCGGTATCGGCAGCGATCCGGCCGGCTCGTTGAGGCGGGACGACGTTGAGGACATCTGCCCGTACGTCCTCGAACTCGAGCTTTGCGATCCCGCTGGCTGCGTCGATTCCAGTCAACGTGCTGTTTGGCCGGTACTCGACGATGCCCGGATACATCTCGGCCCACACTGTGAGGAATAGCGGCTCCTTGGATTGCACCTTCTCGTTGGCATCCAGGATCAAGACCTTGGACTTCGGCTTCTGGGTCTTGAAGTACCAGGCGACCTGGCAGGCCCGCTCGTACGGTCCCGGCGGGCAGCGGTAGGGCGAACGCGGCACGGTGATGGCGTACACGCCGCCATCGGGCATCGCCTCGAGTTGCTTGCGCAGGGCGAGTGTCTGCGGGCCTGCTTTCCATGCGTGCAACACACGTTCACGCGACGCTTCCGACTCCCAGCCGGGAACGGCATCGAACAGGACATCGACCCCTGGCGACACGATGACGCGATCATACGGCAGGTTGTCCCCTGCACCCAGATGTACGACGCGCTTGTCCGGATCGATACGCACTGCCTCGTCGTGCACCACCTTGACGCCCCAATTGCTCGCGAGTGTCGCGTAGTCACGCGTCAGATCGCCCAGGGTCGCCGCTCCGGCGAGAATACGATTGCTCAATGGACAGGAGATGAACTCGCGGTCACGTTCGACCAGGGTCACCTCGAGCTCCGGTGCCCACATGCGCAGATACTTCGCTGCCGTTGCCCCTCCATAACCCCCACCCACTACTACGACGCGAGCGCCCGCGGCATGCGCACGCATGGGCATCGCACAGGCAAGGCCGGCGGCAGAGGCAAACTTGATGAACGCTCTTCTGGAAAGTGCCATGCGCTGCTCCTCAATGCGTCGCAAACCAACGGGACAACGCTTCGATCTGCGCATCCGTATAACCCTTGGCCAGCTGGGGCATGATCGTGCCGGGGCGCTTGCCGTCACGAAACTCATGGAGCAAGGCCGCCATCTGCTGGGCTTCCATTCCACCGATCGAAGGGATCGGCCCCGAGCTCACTCCCCCTGTGCCGTGACACCCGGTACAGGTGGCTGCGAGCGCCTGCCCGTTGGATTCCTCCTGCCCCTGCGCAGGAAAAACGGAGAACAGACCGGCGATCATCACCATCCAGGCGCAGTTCTTCATTCTCAATCTCCTTGACGTCCTGGCGTTATATACATCACTACACAACGCTTACAGCCTATGGCACAACGCTGCTCAATAGTGTAGCCGCAAACAAAAACGGGCAGGTTATACCTGCCCGTCATGTCGCGCTTCGGTTGAACGTCAACTCTCGATATCGGCCGGCTCCTGTTCGGGGAACTCCAGCTTGACCTTCCCCCCGACGTCGATGTCGACGGTGACCTTGCCGCCGTTCGCCAGCCGGCCGAACAGCAATTCGTCGGCAAGACCGCGGCGGATCGTATCCTGGATGAGCCGGGCCATCGGTCGCGCCCCCATCAGCGGGTCGAAGCCGTTCTTTGCCAGATAGTCCTTCAAGGCTGCGGTGAAGCTCGCTTCCACCTTCTTCTCGTGCAGCTGATCTTCCAGCTGCATCAGGAATTTGTCCACCACTCTCAGAATCACGTCGTGCGTGAGTGGAGCGAAGGAGATGGTCGCATCCAGGCGGTTGCGGAACTCGGGCGTGAACATGCGCTTGATGTCCTGCAACTCGTCGCCCTGGGACCGTCCGCTGGTGAAGCCGATGCTGGTACGCGTCAGCGATTCGGCCCCTGCGTTCGTGGTCATGATGATCACGACGTTGCGGAAATCGGCCTTGCGCCCGTTGTTGTCGGTCAACGTACCGTGATCCATCACCTGCAGCAGGATGTTGAAGATGTCCGGATGCGCCTTCTCGATCTCGTCGAGCAGCAGCACCGAATACGGCTGCTTGGTGATGGCCTCGGTAAGCAGTCCGCCCTGGTCGAACCCGATGTAGCCGGGCGGCGCGCCGATCAGCCGCGACACTGCGTGCCGCTCCATGTACTCCGACATGTCGAAGCGAATGAGCTCGACGCCCATCGTATAGGCGAGCTGGCGCGCGACCTCGGTCTTGCCGACGCCAGTGGGGCCGGAAAACAAAAAGCAGCCGATCGGCTTCTGCGGGTTGCCGAGCCCGCTTCTCGCCATCTTGATCGCCGCCGCCAGCGCGTCGATCGCGCGATCCTGGCCGAACACCACGGCCTTGAGGTCGCGGTCGAGATTCCTGAGGCTGTTGCGGTCGTCCGCGGACACCGTCTGCGGCGGAATGCGGGTGATCTTGGCGATGATCTCCTCGATCTCGTGCTTGCCGATGACTTTCTTCTGCCTGGACTTGGGTTGAATGCGCTGTGCGGCGCCCGCCTCGTCGATCACGTCGATCGCCTTGTCGGGCAGATGCCGGTCATTGATGAAGCGGGCCGACAGCTCGGCGGCGGCGGTCAGCGCGGAGGCCATGTACTTGACCCCGTGGTGCGCCTCGAAGCGCGACTTGAGCCCCCGCAGGATGGCGACCGTCTCCTGGACGGTCGGCTCGACCACGTCGATTTTCTGGAAGCGGCGGGAGAGCGCATGGTCCTTCTCAAACACGCCGCGGTATTCGTTGTAGGTCGTGGCGCCGATGCACTTCAGCTGCCCGGTCGAAAGCGCCGGCTTCAGCAGGTTCGACGCGTCGAGCGTGCCGCCCGAGGCGGCACCCGCGCCGATCAGGGTGTGTATCTCGTCGATGAACAGAATCGCGTGCGGATTGTCGACGAGTTGTTTGAGTACGGCCTTGAGTCGCTGCTCGAAATCGCCGCGGTACTTGGTGCCCGCGAGCAGCGCGCCCATGTCGAGCGCGTAAACGTTGCAGCGCTTGAGGATCTCGGGGACATCACCTTCGACGATGCGCCGTGCGAGTCCCTCGGCGATCGCCGTCTTGCCGACACCCGCCTCTCCAACCAGCAGGGGGTTGTTCTTGCGGCGCCGGCACAGGGTCTGTACCACACGTTCGAGCTCCCGGTCGCGGCCGATCAGCGGATCGATCTTGCCGGAAAGCGCCATGGCGTTGAGGTTGAGCGTGTAGTTCTCGAGGGCGCCGCCGGGCTGGGCTTCCTGCTCCCCCTCGGCGTCGGACTCGCTTTTGGCCGGCGCGGCCTGCGGCACCTTGCTGATGCCGTGGGAGATGAAGTTCACGACGTCGAGCCGGGTCACGCCTTTCTGGTGCAGGAAATAAACGGCGTGCGAATCCTTCTCGCCGAAAATCGCGACCAGCACGTTGGCGCCGGTGACCTCCTTCTTGCCCGAGGACTGCACATGCAGGATGGCGCGCTGGATCACGCGCTGAAAGCCGAGTGTCGGCTGGGTGTCAGCCTCTTCGCCCGCCAGGATTGGTGTATGCTCGGTGACGAAGTCGGAGAGCAGCTTTCTCAGATCGTCGATGTCGGTAGCGCAGGCACGCAGCACCTCGGAAGCCGACGGATTGTCGAGCAGCGCGAGCAGGAGGTGCTCCACGGTGATGAACTCGTGGCGCTTCTGCCGGGCCTCCATGAAGGCCATATGCAAGCTGACTTCCAGTTCCTGCGCGATCATCTCAGTTTTCTTCCATTACACACTGTAGCGGATGCTGGTGCTGCTTGGCGTAAGACCTGACCTGCTCCACCTTCGTCGCCGCGACATCCCGCGGATATACGCCGCATACCCCGATTCCTTCACGATGCACCTTGAGCATGATCTGGGTTGCCTTCTCCCGGCTTAAGGAGAAAAACTTCTGCAGCACCGAAACGACAAAATCCATGGGCGTGTAATCATCATTCAACAGCAGCACCTTGAACATCGGAGGCGCCTTTACCCTGCTTCTTTTCGCCTCCAGAACCGTGTCTTCGCGATGCCTTGTTGCCATTCCGGAAACCGCTCTAATTCCGCGCGTTGATTGCTATTTTCACCATAATCGGGAAATTTTCAAGTAGCCTTTTCAGGGCTTTTCCGGAGTATACTTGACTTCCACCCGCAAATAGCCTAGAAAGCGAATCGGGTGTTTGGCTTCAAGCTTTTCGCAGTCCCGGTTTTGCCGCGCGCGATCCTTGAAACTCAAACAGTTTGCGGGGATCACCGCCCGCTTTTTCATGAAGGTAGGTTTATGGCAACTGGCACTGTGAAATGGTTCAATGACGCGAAGGGTTACGGCTTCATCACGCCGGACGACGGCAGTGAAGATCTGTTCGCGCACTTTTCGGCGATCCAGATGGGCGGGTTCAAAACGCTCAAGGAAGGCCAGAAAGTGTCGTTCGAAGTCACCCAGGGTCCCAAAGGCAAGCAGGCGTCAAACATCCAGGCCGTTTCCTGATCGCTTCACCGGGTCATGCCGGTGAACGTAGTCCCGAATTAAAAAAAGCCCACTCGACCTCCCCGGTCAGGTGGGCTTTTTGCCGTGGTGACGGCTCCGCGGTTGGCAGGGCGCGAGCATCGGGTTTGCGGGTTCCACTGGAAGCCTGCACTGT
>JAHCKU010000246.1 GCA_026125625.1 Burkholderiales bacterium
GCCACAGGGCGGCCTCCTTGCTGCCTCCGCGGCAGCACTGCTGGTTTCACTGCTGCTATGGGGATTCATGGTTTTTCCGGTCAATTCAGCGTGGGTCGAGGTTTCGGGCTCCGTGGACATGGTTACCGCTTACTGGAATCTGCGGATGCGTTGGGAGTTCGGTCACATGGCAGCGTTCATTGCCTGGCTGACCGGATGGTTTGGACTCGTCGCAGCCATCACCCAGCCCACCCCACAGGCTGGTAGCGTGGGCTGACCCGACGAGTCGAGGTTGATGTCGATTCCGCGCTCAGCTGGTGATCCTTGACGTTGGCAGCATGTCCATCGCCTTGCTGTCGAAATGGCGGCTGCCTGTTCGACTAACGGAAGACGGTCCGTGCACTGTCGCCATTTAAGCGATCTACAGGAGACGAGCAATGCCCCGGATGATTTTCGTGAACCTGCCCGTAACCGATCTCAAGGCGTCGATGGCGTTCTACGAGGCGATCGGTTTCGTGAACAACCCGTATTTCACAGACGATACCGCCGCTTGCATGGTATGGAGCGAGGCGATCAATGTCATGCTGCTCACGCATGCCAAGTGGCGTACGTTCACCAGCCGCCCGATCCCGCCGGCGACATCCAGCGAAGTGATGCTGGCCCTCTCGTGCGACAGTCGCGAGGCTGTCGATGCCATGAACGAAACGGCTTCTGCGAATGGCGGAACGGCCGACATCAATCCCGCGCAGGATCTTGGTTTTATGTATAACCGCAACCTCGCGGATCCGGACGGTCACGTCTGGGAGGCGATGTGGATGGATCCGGCAGCCATACCCTCCAGCGATTCGCCAGGCTGAGAGGATGCGTAGCTCGCTGCAGCCCCACGCGCGTTCTGCGCGTGGGGCTGCTAGTCGAGGCAAGCTATTTCAGTGCCTCCAGTGCGGCACCGAAGTTGATGTGAAACGGCAGGCCATCCAGCACGAGTGCAGGCACGGATTTTACGCCTGCAGTTTCGGCGTCCTTGATCCGGTCTTTCCGTTCTCCCAGATGTACGACCTCGACGTCGTAGCGTGCGTGGTCGAGCGCGTGGGCGATGCTCTGCTCGGCTTCGACACATACGGGGCAGCCTGCGTGGTAAAAAACAGCCTTCTTCGTCATAGTGAAACTCCTTGCGGTTATGGCCGTGACCAAAAGTCACGTACCGCTATTCTTCACATCTGCGATTACATGAAAAGAAGGCACAAAATGGTTCCCTACTTACAAAACGGTACCTATGAGAACCTTCAGTGAGTGCGCCCCAGCCCGTATTGCCGAGATACACACCCCATATGCCGCCGCTGGCAAAGCCTGCGCTGGATGCACGTGTCCCGGCTAGCAGCGCTGCTCAAGCGCGCGAATACTTTGCGCGCAGCATCCTCGCCGCTTCGACCATCGCTCTCAGCTTGCCGAGGGCAACCTCACGCGGCAGGTATTTCATTCCGCAGTCCGGCGCAAGGATGACGTTCTCCGGCGGGACGTAGCGCAGCGCGTGCTCTACACGCGCGACCACCGTCTGTGGTGCCTCCACCGTCATGTCGCTGAGGTCGAGGCATCCCACCATGATCTGCTTATCGTCCAGCTTCGCCAGCACAGCGCAATCGAGATGTGCCTGCGCGGTTTCCACCGATACCTGCCGGCAGGCGCATGCGGCGAGCTCGGGCAGAAACGAGTAGCCGGAAGGCCGGTCTTGGACGATCGCGGCGTATCCGAAGCAGATATGCACTGCGGTCGTCCCCTGGATGCCTTCCAGGGCACGGTTGAGCGCCTCGAGGCCATACTCGCGTGCCTTGTCCGGCTGCGCCTGCATGTACGGCTCGTCGATCTGAACGATGTCCGCACCTGCTGCAAACAGATCGCGAATTTCTTCGTTCACGGCGACCGCGTACGCGAGCGCAAGGGTTTTCGCGTCCGGATAGTGCTCGTTCAGCGCCTGCTGTGTCATCGTGAACGGCCCGGGCACCGTCATCTTGATCGACCGCGCCGTATGTGACCGCAGGAACTTCACGTCCTCCGCTTCAACCGAATGCTTGCGACGGATGGGACCCACGACGCGCGGCACGAGATTCGGGCGGCCGGAGCGACCGAGCACGGTCGCGGGATTGTCGAGGTCGATGCCGTCGAGTGCAGTGGCAAATCGGTTCGAGTAGCTCTCGCGGCGGATCTCGCCGTCCGTGATGATGTCGAGCCCGGCATCTTCCTGTGCCTTGATGGCAAGAATGGTTGCGTCGTCTTGCGCCTGCGCCAGCAGCGGCTCGGCCACGCGCCACAGCTCGCGGGTACGTACTCGCGCGGGAGGGCTGGCCGCCAGCAGGTTACGGTCGATGAGCCACTCGGGTTGCGGATAACTGCCCACCAGAGTGGTAGGGAACAATGGCAACGGGTTCATAAGTCCTTCGGGAGGCGCTGAACGAGTACCGCGGTGGCAGAGGACTGCTGCGCAACGATATCATGCACGCGACGAGGTCTGCTCTCGGGGGTTCTCACCGACGGACGATGGCCTACCGTAAAGTCTGAATACGCTCAACGCGAGGGCTGGCTATCCACTATATTGGCCCGAGCATCCAGCATCAGGGGAGAGGCAACATGCGCGACTCGGCCGCAGCAAGCGAGAATGACTATGCAGGTCTGGTGCGCCATGCGACGCTCGCTGCATCCAGCCACAACACGCAGCCCTGGAAGTTCAAGATCGAACCAAACAGAATCGCGATCTTTCCGGATCTGTCGCGGCGCTGTCCGGCAGTCGATCCGGATGATCATCACTTGTACGCAAGCCTGGGGTGTGCGGCCGAGAATCTGCTCGTGGCCGCACAAGCTGCCGGGTTGAAGGGCCGATATTCCTACGACGCATCCGCATCACACGTACGAATAGACTTCGAAGAGGTTCCTCCTTTCCGGTCCGCTTTGTTCGAGGCTATTCCGCGGCGTCAGTGCAGCCGGACCGTTTACGACGGATCGTCGCTGTCTTCCGGGCAGCTCCGCGAGATCGAGGAAGCCGGAGGTGGCAGCGGCGTTTCTGTCATGCTTCTTACGGATGATCGGAAGAAAGAACAGGTGGCCGAATACGTCGCAGCGGGCAACACGGCGCAATTCGGCGACGCTGCATGGGCTGAAGAGCTGAAATCGTGGATCCGCTTCAACGCTCGGGACGCCGCGCGCACCGGTGATGGTCTGTACGGGCCGGCAATGGGCAGCCCCGATGTGCCCAGATGGCTTGGGAAGCTGTTCATGCGCTTCGCGTTTTCGGCGAAGCGCCAAAACAGCAAGGATATGCGACACATCCGGAGCTCGGCCGCCATCGCGGTGCTGTTTTCCGAAGCCGATGACATACCGCATTGGATCGAGGCGGGCCGCTGCTACGAACGTCTTGCCCTCCAGGCCACCGCGTCAGGATTGCGCACTGCCTTCATCAACCAGCCGGTGGAAGTTCCCGCGCTGCGCACGCAGTTTGCTCGTTTCCTGGGTATCGGGAATCGGCGCCCGGACCTCATCGTGCGGATCGGTCGTGGCCCGGAAATGCCACGATCGCTGCGGCGACCAGTGGAAGAAGTGCTCGTCTGAGTATTGTCGAGCAGTACTTCGACAACGCGGACAGCCTTTTCTACGAGGAGGATCGACAATGTCACCACACAAGCCAGCCAGCTACAGTACCGTTTCGCCGTATCTCGTCGTCAATGGCGCGGATGCGACCATCGACTTTCTGAAGCGGGTCTTCGGCGCCATCGAACTGCGGAGATTCCCCGGTCAAGCAGGAAAAATCATGCATGCCGAGGTCCGTATCGACGACAGTGTCATCATGCTCGCGGATCCGGTGTTGCCCGATTGGCCGGCCATATCTTCCCACGTGCACGTCTACGTTCAGGACGTGGATGCGATATATCGGAAGGCACTCGAAGCCGGAGCAAGCGCGGTGCAGGAGCCGGTCAAGAAGCAGGATGAAGACAAACGGGGAGGGGTCCGCGACGCTGGCGGCACCACATGGTGGATCGCTACGAAGATGGAGTAGCGCTGTCGAAACTGGGGCTGCCTGCTCGACTATATGGAGAGTAGGACTGACGCCAACCCATCAAGGAGACCTGTCATGCCCAGCACCATCCGCCTTCACCGTGTCCTCCGGGCGACGCCCGAGCGCGTCTATCGTGCGTTCCTCGATCCGGATGCAATGGTCAAGTGGCTCCCTCCGAACGGATTCACGGGCAAGGTTCATCACATGGACGCCCGTGTCGGCGGCTCCCACAGGATGTCGTTCACGAACTTCACCACCGGCAAGAGTCACGCTTTCGGTGGAGAGTATGTCGAACTGATGCCGAACGAGCGAATTCGCTATACCGACAAGTTCGACGATCCGAACTTGCCGGGCACCATGCAGGTGACCGTCGCCCTCGACAAAGTGTCCTGCGGGACCGAGTTGAACATCACTCAGGAAGGGATCCCCGACGTCATTCCGCCCGAGGCATGCTATCTTGGCTGGCAGGAGTCGCTCACCCTTCTGGCGAAGCTGGTCGAGGCGGAGATTCCGGACGAGTCGTAGGGCTTGATAAGGGGGGCGCCCTGACTAGGGGCGCTGCGCCCCTCAGGCCATCTGTCCGATAGTCTATTTGACTAGAATTGAAAAAACAGGGCTCGGGCGGGGGTGTCCCTGCCTGAGCCCCATTCGCTACGCTTTCAATACCCTGTCAGGCATCACCGAACCCTCTTTCCGCCCCCAATACGATTGCCCGAGAGATCATTCGCTTGACCTCCGAGTTCGCATGGATCGGTACAAGTTCGACCTCCGGATGCTTCAGCTTGAAAACTCGGAAGACCTCATCTGCGAATGCTTGTCCAATTGAAGCGACGGATGTGAAGTCAAGGATCACGACCTTGAACCGGTCGAAACGGGAGAGCAGGCGCTTCGCTTGTGAGCGGGACACCAGATTATCGTCGCCGTATGTCATCAGCTTGACCGGGACTACAGTCTTCGTGAACCCATAGTCTTCGTCAGAGGCAAACTTGTCGAAGACTTTCCTGGTGGTGCGAGCCGTGTGATTGTGGAGTTCCATACGCACTAACGTTCCTGGCTTTGCTGTGCTTGCCTGCAGGATCCAATCTTCGGATTGATCGAAGGTGTGAGAAAAATAGACACCCCCGGAGAAGATCGTGAATTCGTCGAACATGCGTGATGTGAAGAAGATGCCTTCGCCTGAGTGGTGGGAGGGATCCGTGGTGAACTTCCCCTTGGCGAGTTCAAGGACAGCATGCCGCTCGTCCACCAGGCCTAGCGCCGACTGGATTTTCCTGAAGATGCCTACACCATCATCATAGATCTCGACGAGCGTTGATCCTGCTGTCTTCGTGAGACGAACGTGAATATGCCTGCCTCCAG
>JAHCKU010000247.1 GCA_026125625.1 Burkholderiales bacterium
CTGAGTGACGTGCGCGATTTCGTGACCGAGCACGGCCGCCACTTCCGATTCGCTTTGCGCGGTGGTGATGAGTCCGGTATGCGTGCCGATGAAGCCACCGGGCAACGCAAAGGCATTGATCGACGGATCATCGATCACGAAGAACTCGAACCTTTCGTCGGCGCTCGGACCTTGGGCCACCAGACGGTAGCCGAGCGCGCTGATGTAGTCGGTGACCTCGGGGTCTTCGAGATACTGCCTGCTGGCCCGGATCTGGCGCATGATCGACTCCCCCAGCTGCCGCTCTTGCTGCAGCGACAATACCGTTTGGGAAGAATCGCCCAGGTCGGGCAGAGTCTGAGCCGGCGCCGGAGACGCCACCGACAGCGTTGCGGCCAGAAGTAAGGCCAGGAACTTCATGGTGATATGATAACTCCGACCTGTTTGAGAGCGATCGTTGCCCTCGCGTTCCGATCGAGACGAAAATTTCCATGGGTGAACTGACCCACTTCGATGCGCAAGGCCATGCCCACATGGTTGACGTGGGCAACAAAGACGAGACACAACGCGTGGCAGTCGCCACCGGCCGCGTAACCATGCAACCCGACACCCTGCGTCGCATCATCGAAGGGCGCACGGCCAAGGGAGACGTTCTCGGCGTGGCACGCATCGCCGCCATCCAGGCTGCCAAGCACACTGCAGACCTGATCCCGCTGTGCCATCCGCTGCCGCTTACACACGTCAGCGTCGAGTTCGCAATCGACGAGGCGGCCAGCGCAATCGACTGCGTCGTCCGTACCGAGACGCACGGGCGCACCGGCGTGGAGATGGAAGCGCTCACCGCCGTGAGCGTGGGCCTGCTCACCATCTACGACATGTGCAAGGCGGTGGATCGCGGCATGCGCTTCGACGGCGTGCGCCTGCTGGAGAAGAAAGGCGGCAAATCCGGTCACTGGGTGGCCGCCGGCGCGTAAGCCGAAGCCCACCTGCTGCAAAAACAGCGTGAAATGGAATCGCCGATCTCGCAGCGCTGCCACCACCTCTTGCCAAGCGCGCTGCTGCGCGCTCTGGCAACAGGTGCCTGTGCATGCGCCGGGCTGCTGCTGTCGCTTGCATCGGCCGCCGCGGATGCGCAGCGAATCGAAGCCGGACGCGCCATCGCACACGACTGGTACAGAGGGAACTGCCTCGCCTGTCACCAGATCCCGAACGATCCGCAGGCCGAGACGCTCGCCGATATCGGCCCGCCGATCGTGGCCATGCGCGAGCGTTTCCCCGACCGCGCGCAACTACGCGCTCAGCTGTGGGATCCCACCGTGCGCAATCCGCTGACCTTCATGCCTCCGTTCGGCAAGCACGGCGTGCTCACGGAAGAAGAGATCGACCTGGTGCTCGACTATATCTATCAGTACTGATCGCATGGAGACAAACGCAATCACGAACCGACGCCGGTTCCTGCGCAGCCTGAGCACGGCAGCCGCCATCGCACTGGGCTGGATGCAGCCGCTGCTGGCACTGGCGGCAGGCTGGAACAAGCCGGCGTTCGAAGCCGGCAACGTCGACGGCGCCATCACCGCGGCCGGTGTCGCGGACGCGCTGCCGTCCGCAGACATCATCATCAAGGCACCGGAGATCGCCGAGAACGGCGCGCAGGTGCCGGTCGAGATCTCGAGCAACATTCCCGGCACCGACGCCATCCTCATCTTCTCGGACAAGAACGTGCAACCCTACGTCGGCCTGTTCGAGTTCAAGAACGGGGCCGAACCGTTCATCTCCACCCGCATCAAGATGGGCGACACTTCCACGCTGCGCGCGGTGGCGCGCGCCAACGGCCGTTACTTCGTGAACACGCGCGAAGTCAAGGTCACCATCGGCGGTTGCGGCACATGAGCACCACAGCGCCGATGCGAACGACATTCTGCCTGCGAGGTTGAGCGCGCATGGCACGTCCGATACGCATGCGTGTACGGCTCGACGGTGACGTCGCCGAGGTGCGCGCACTCATCGATCATCCGATGGAAACCGGCCTGCGCAAGGATCCCGGGACCGGCGCGCCGATCCCTCTGCATTTCATCCAGAATCTCACCGTGAGCCTGAACGGCAAGCCGGTGCTGGAGACGCAATGGGGTCAGGCGATGGCGCGCAACCCTTACATCCAGCTGCGCATCCACGGCGCGAAGCCCGACGACGAGGTGAGCATCGAATGGGTGGACAACCAGGGCGAGCACGGTCACGCAAGCACCAGGGTGCCGGCACAGGGATGAATGCGCGCCGCCGCAGAATCGCACGCTGCTGGGCAGGCTCGATCGCCACGCTCGCCCTGGCCATGGTCACGATCGCCTTCGCCGCAGCGGACGACCCGGAAGCCGACCGCACGCGCATGATCCAGTTCTTCGAGGCGCGCTTTCCCGACATGCCGCTGGAGGACTATGTCTATGGCGCGATGATCTCCAGTCCGGATGCGCGCGCGCAGTACGAGCAGATCATGGAGTTCCCGCCGTTCCTGAACGACCTCGATGCAGGCAGGAAGATCTGGGAGAAACCCTTCGCCAACGGCAGGACCTTCGCCGACTGCTTCCCCAACGGCGGGCACAGCGTGGTGGGCAACTATCCCTACTACGACGAGCGTGCGAAGCAGGTGGTGACCTTCGAGCGTGCGCTCAACCGCTGCCTGGAGGACAACGGCGAGGCGCCGATGCGCTACGGCGAGCGCGAGCCGATGGGCGTGCTCACCGCCTATGCGCGCACGCTGTCGGACGGCATGCGCATGAACATCGAGGTGCAATCATCCGAAGCGCGCGCCCACTACGAGGCGGGCAGAGACCTGTTCTTCCGCCGCATCGGCCAGCTGAACGCCGCCTGTGCCGGCTGTCACATGCATCTGGCCGGGCGCATCATGCGCATGGAGATCATCTCGCCCGCGCTCGGCCATGCGACACACTGGCCGATCTTCCGCGCCGGCGAGGAATTGATGACGTTCCAGGGCCGCTTCAACCGCTGCATGGAGCAGATGCGCGCCGTGCCCTACGGCTACGACAGCGTCGAGTGGAACGACCTGGAGTACTTCCTTTCCTACCTCTCCAACGGCTTGCCGCTCCAATCGTCGGTGTTCCGGAAGTAGCGCCCGGCGCATCCATCACTCCCCGCTGCCGTTCACCTAAAATCACCAAAGTTCACCATCAAATTTCCTATGCATAGACTCCACGGCAAACGCGCGCTGGTCACCGCCGGCGCCCAGGGTATCGGACTCGCCATCAGCCGCCAGCTGCTTGCGGCCGGCTGCGACGTGTTCGTCCACTATCGCAGCAGCGCCGATGCCGCGCGCGAATTGGAGGGCGAAGCGAAAGCGCTCGAGCGGCGCTACGCACACGCTGCCGCCGATCTCACCGATTCGACCGAATGCGAACGGCTGGTGAGCGAAGCAGTGAAGTTTCTCGGCGGACTGGATGTGCTGGTGAACAATGCGGGCTCCCTGGTGGCACGCAGAATGCTGACCGAGGCCGACGACGCATTCTGGGCGGAGGTGATGGCACTCAACCTCGACAGCACGCGCCGCGTCACGCGCGCCGCCGCGCCTCATCTCATCGCTGCGGCGAAGACCGGCGGCGGCGCGAGCATCGTCAATCTGTCCTCGCTCGCCGGCCGAAAAGGCGGCCACCCCGGCTCGCTGGTCTATTCGACCGCGAAAGGCGCCCTGCTCACGTTTACGCGCGCCCTCGCCACCGAGCTCGGTCCGCAGGGCGTGCGCGTCAACGCGCTGGCGCCCGGCATGATTCTCGGCACCAGCTTCCACAACACGCACACGACCACCGAGTCCGCCAATGCGACGGTGGCCGGCATACCGCTCGGTCGCGGCGGCAACGCCGATGACGTTGCACGCGCCGCCGTGTTTCTCGCCAGCGAGTACGCCGGCTTCATTACCGGCGCCACGCTGGATATCAACGGCGGCGTCTACGGTTAGCAGTCTGTTGCAAAACTGCTGTGCGGGACAGTCTCACACCACCGGCGGATCGCTTTCGCGGGCCGGATGCTTGTGCTGCGCCAAGGCGGCGACGAAGCTCTGGGCTGCGGCCTTGCTGCCGGTCTTCGCCACGAGCACACCCGGGTCTTCGCGCTCGGGAATGCCGGCGCGTTGCAGCAGCATCGCACCGGAGCCGATGGCGAGCAGCGTCTTACAGTGACGGAACTGATCGCGCACGAATTCCACCGCACGGCCATCGGCGCATAGCGCCTGTGCGGCGGCTTCTCCGTCGGGTACCACCACGCCGTCGAACAACGGTGCCGGATGATTCTCCAGCGAGGCATCCGCATCCAGCACGCCGTCGTCGGCCGTCGCGAATGGCCCGATACGCGGCCCGACCAGCCGCACCACGCTGCCCGCGGCGATCAACGCGTCGGCCACGGTTTTCACCGACGCACCGTCACTCTGCTCGGCGATCAGCACCGCGACCTTGCGCGTGCGCACACCGGCGTCGCCAGGACGTGCCAGCAGCGACAGCGCGGGGGATGCAGTCACTTCCGGCTTGGGTGTCTTCTCCAGCGCCCTGGGCAGCGGCTCGGGCAGTTCCATACCCAGTCCTCGGGCCACGCCTCGAGCGAGCTCGTCCGAGACGTTGCGCAGCATGGCGACCGTGCGCCGGCGGATGCCGGGCACGGTGACCTTGCTCAGCTCGAAGCGGAAGGCATCGATGATGTGCTGCTTCTCGTGCGGTGCCTGGCTCTCGTAGAACAGCGTCGCCTGGTTGTAGTGCTCGGCGAACTTCTCGGGCTTGCCGCGCAGCTCGTCGGCATTCACCGGTTCGGGAAAGGGGACGAAGCCGGCACTGCCGGCCTGGAACGGACAGCCTCCGGCCAGCGAGTTGGGCTCGTAGGCGACCCTTCCGCGATGGATGGCCTGGCGATGCATGCCGTCGCGCTGATTGTTGTGCGCCGAGGCGAGCGGCGCATTGATCGGCAGCTCGTGGAAATTGGGACCGCCCAGTCGCGAGATCTGCGTATCGACGTAGGAATGGATGCGGCCGGCCAGCAGCGGATCGTTGGTGAAGTCGATGCCCGGCACCACGTGCGCGGTACAGAATGCGACCTGCTCCGTTTCTGCGAAGAAGTTATCCGGATTGCGGTCCAGCACCAGGCGTCCGACCGGCATGAGCGGCACCAGCTCCTCCGGCACGATCTTGGTCGCGTCCAGCACGTCGAAGCTGAACTTCTCCGCCTGCTCTTCGGTGAACACCTGGATGCCGAGCTCCCATTCCGGGTACTCGCCAGCCTCGATCGCCTCCCACAGATCGCGCCGGTGATAGTCGGGGTCGGCACCGGAGATCTTCACCGCTTCCTCCCACACGTGCGAATGCGTGCCGAGCTTCGGGCTCCAGTGGAACTTGACCAGC
>JAHCKU010000248.1 GCA_026125625.1 Burkholderiales bacterium
CATTGATCGCCACCGTCAACCACTCCCAGGGTCCATGCATGAAGAGGTGTCCGATGAGATCGCGACTGAGGCCCAGCTTCAGACATTCCAACGCACGGTCATCGATGGCATGGCGCAAGGCCAGCAGCTTCTCCACAAATTGCTCCCGCCCGAAACAAATCCGCCGGCGCACGGCCTGTGCCTGTTCACGAATCACCGCAGGTGGACGTTCGAGAAATTCGCGTGAAAAAATCCTGTCCGCCTCGGCTTCCAATCCACTAAACCGCCCTCGCTGCTCCAACGGATATCGCACCAGCCAGACACCGCCCGGTAGATCGCTGTACAACCGTGGCGGATCCGCCAGGTAGCGTTGTCCGCAAGCCAGGCAAGACACTTCACCCCAGTTCCCCTCGGTGATCCGCTGCACCGCGGTCCTGATGCGTGCCCCGTTCACGCTCACAAACACCTTCTCCTCCTGCTCCACACCGCAGTTGGGACAACGGAGCCGTTGGACAACACAGCGACTCATCGGAAATCCGCATATCCTTTCAGCACTGGATTTCCCTCGGAGCAAATTCTTACCCCGAGATAGGACAAGTCCGTACGACCGGCGGCCTCGCAGAGATTCCGCAACCCGGCTTCCGCCTGCTGGAGACGAGGTCCATCGAGGAGGCCCGCCGCGACGATCGGAACGACTCCCGGATAATCGATCTTCAACGATGGATCCGTCCCGTCCTCGGAGACCGCGAGAGACACAAAGAGCGTATGTGCGAGTTGACGTGACGACAATCGATCGTGATAAGTCGCCCACCGAGCCTCGGCCTCCGGTTGTCCGGCAAATCGGTGGAGGGCCCGCTGCAATCGCATGAAAACCGCTTGAAACGAGTCCGGCGTGACGTACTGAGAAAAATAGAGTTTGTAGTACATCGGTCTTCCCGGCCGCATCACGGCGGACACAAAGTGAACCGTATCCTTTCCCAACAGCGCGCCCAGTTCACGCAGATCCTCCAGCGCAACAGTGGTCCCCGCCGATTGGGCCACGAGCTTCAAGGCCTCATGAAGCTTGGGGCGACGACGATAGTAGACGGCCACTTGGCGATCGATCCTATCGGCGTGACGACACCATTCAAGCTTCAGGAAACATCGTTTGTGCTCGAAGGCATGCGCCAAACGAGCGTGAACGAGCGCCGCCCCTTCCCCGAGATTCCACTGTCGCAACAGTCCTTGAACACGGTCGGTGAAGCCGGAACCCTCGCCGCGCAGCAGGAGGCCGGCGAGCGGATGGTCGGTTGCAGCAATGAGTTCCCCATACTGGTCAAATTCCGGCAAGAGGACGGACTCTAGGCTCGCCGCTTGGTCGACGGCGTCTGGCATGAGCCCTCCGAGTAGCCGGGCACAGGCCTCAAGCCGAGAACCCAGTGCTACTTCGCCGGATGGACGACGGTGTCGAAGAACTGCTTCCAATTAGGCACTCCCTTCAATTTCTCCCCACGCTTCGAACCGGAGCCTTCCTCATAGTAGGCTTCATACATCTCCGCAAAAAATTCCGGATGGCCGAAGAGCGAATAGTCGGTCAACCGTTTGTCCTGCACGATCAGGTTGTACACGTAAAATTCGCGGTAGTAGGTGCTCCAACTGAAGTAGCAGGGCCCGAACTTCCTGACGCTTCCGAGATGTTGGTACACCTTGTCCTTCTTCCCGGCTAAATCTTTGGCGGCTTCGATCATGGGCACGTCATCATTCCAGTAGGTTCGGATCGGATGCGTCTCGGCGGTGCCTTTGCGCAGTCCTTCGCTGCCGTCGCCTTTGACGTAGGCGTCGAGCAACGCATTGATCTGCAGCTGATCGGCCAGAGGCACATTCTTTCCGCCCTTGCGTTTCCAGGGGTCGGGCATGTGCGCTTCCCACAGCACGGATGTCTTCGACCAATCCCAGCCGTTGGTGGAATTCTTTTTGAATGTCTCGGTGGAGGAGCCCAGGTAGTCATCCATGGCGTGGCCGACCTCGTGCCGCGTCAATCCAGCGACATCAGAGCGTTCCTCACCGACCTCGATGAAGGGATTCGACCAAAAGCCGCCGCTGCCCTCGATCAGACGAAAACCCGACAACTCGCCCTTCTGAATACCGGGTACGTTTTGATCGGCTCTCACCACATGCCCCTCAGGCACCTGCCTGAGCGCGGCATGGAGCTGTCGAATCATCTCGACCGTCCAGGCCGGCGCCTTCTTCCCCTTCAACCTTCGACTGACTCAGAAATGTTCCAGCGCGCCTCAAACGTGGCTTGCACCCATGCCAGCTTCTTGTCGTGGTTGATCTGCGTATTGATATCCGTCGCAACGGATTCTGCATCTCATGTCCGCGGGAGATAATAATAAATATTCTTGACGACGCGCATCATACCAGCGCCTCAAATGGTCGCAGGCTTCATTCACCGTGTCCGGAAAGAGCAACGGCACATGATAGGTGTCAGGAAATTGATGCCCAGCCTCGTTTGAAGATGACGATATTAGTGGCCTGCGCCTGCCCCAGCCTCGTCGTCCGAGAAGCTCATCGCGCAACTCCATGAGCATCGTGCTGCGTTCCATCTGGCGTTTGAGTTCGAGGGCCGGCGTCGACGCAGAGGCTTCAGATTCCTTCCTCGTCGGTGCCCCATCCTTCGGACGCGGCATGGACGCGCGACTCGGCGGACGCACCAGTGATCCCAGCGCACTGTTCCCCACTCCCCGCGTGGTGACAGATCATCCTGCCGTTCCTGCATCAGCACCGGATCACCCAGGACGGCGTTCTTTTCCTCGTCCCCCGCAATGCGCAATCGCGCGTAAATCGCTTCCTCATCAGTCCCACCCCAGCCGGCGATGGCTTCGCGCCTGGAGTCTTCATGATTGCACGATGAATGACACCAGGCTCGAGATCGGCTGGCATGCGGGCGGAAGGCCGAGCCAGACGTTGCGCACTCGTTTTCCGCCGCCTGTTCCGCGACCGGGCCCAGCCGACTCACCCGCAACGATACCGACAGAGACTGAGGGACAGCCTGTTGCGCCACGTGCGCCAACTCATGGGCGAGGAGCGCCCGCCCTTTGGAGCTGGCCGGAGCATACTGTCCGGCTCCAAACACGATGTGGTCGCCGGCAGTGTAGGCATCCGCGAGCAGCGTATCGGCGGAATCCGCGGCGCGTGCATCCGTATGAACCCGGACTTTCCCGAAATCATGCCCGAAACGCGGTTCGAAGAATGTCCGGGAGTGTTCATCCAATGGCAATCCGGCCGAGTGCAACACACCGCTCACGAATTCGCCGGTCGGCTTCGGCCCCGACGCCTGAGACGTGAATGCCGACGCGCCGCGGGACGCAGCCGCAGACTGACGCCCCTTCTCGGATGACGGCCTTGTGGTCTGTGACACGACGGCCCGTCGATCACTCATGTCGATGACCTCTGTCCCGGCGCTGAATCTGTTACCGACGGCACGGCCGCACGGCCCTCCTGCGACCAGTGGGCGGCCATCGCACGCCCAGTTGCCCTGCCGATCCCCTGCCCCTGCATGTTCCCCGTCGCCTGGATCTTGTCGAGACGGAGACGCGGCGCGCTGCCGGTCCGGCGGATGCGTTCGGCCATGCCAGGAGCGGCCAGCAGTCGGGTCAGCTGCTCCTGCAACTCCTGCGCAACTGCATGCCGGTCTTCGAAGCGGATGCCTTTGAGGACGAGACGGTCGATGTTCACAACGACTCGCCTCATACCCACCCCCTGGTTTCGGCGTCGGAGAGTGGGCGTTCACGCTTCGCCGCTTCGGTATGCGCCGCCTGCAGGAGATGCCTCATCCCCACCGCGCTCCCCTCATCCGCCGCCAGGAAGGCCGCATTCAGGGCGATGCTGCGGATATTTCCCCCGGACATGCTCAACCTGGCGAGTTTGGCGTAATCGAGCAGCTCTAACGGTGTTGCTGCGGGAAACATACGACTCCAGATCAATTCCCGTTGTTGCTGATCCGGAAAGGGAAACTGGACGACGAAACTCAGGCGGCGCGAGAACGCGACATCAAGCGCTGCTTTCATGTTCGTCGTCAAAATCGCGAGGCCACGGTAGGCCTCCATCCGTTGCAACAGATAACTGACTTCGATATTCGCGTAGCGATCATGGCTGTCACGCACTTCACTGCGTTTCCCGAACAACGCATCGGCTTCGTCGAACAGCAACATGGCTCCGCTCGTTTCCGCTGCGTCGAACACGCGTCGCAGATTGCGTTCCGTCTCGCCGATGTATTTGCTGACGACCCCGGAGAGATCGATCCGGTACAGGTCGAGATGCAGCTCATTCGCCAGGACTTCCGCCGCCATGGTCTTGCCCGTGCCGCTTTCGCCCGCGAACAAGGCGCTGATTCCCAGACCACGCACGCCTTTCCCGGCAAAGCCCCACTGTTGATGGACCATCAGCCGGTGTTTCGCGTGTGCCGCAATTTGCCTCAAGGTCCGCTGCTGCGCCTCCGGTAGGACCAGATCGTTCCATCCGGCAACCGGCTCCAAGCGTTGCGCCAAATCGTCCAGCCGTGAACGGCTGACGCTACGGCACGCGTTCCACAGCGTGCTGTCCGCCTGACTACCGGGTTCAGCCACGTCTTGCAGCCCGGCGCCGGCCGTCGCGATCGCTCTGGCGCTCAAAGAAAACTGGGACGCCACAGCGTCCAACATCCCGTTCATGCGGGCCGTGGCCGGCCCCAGCACCTGTTGCCACAATTGCTTCTGCTCTGTCCCGTCCGGCTTGTTCACCGTGAATCGGATGGTCGCGCGTTTGCACGAAGGGACATCACGACCGACAATAAACAATGGGCTGCTGCCGCGGTCGGCGAGGTGCGCGACCGCCTTCGAAGGTGTGCCGTCCTGGCAGTGGATCAACAGAATCGCGCCGAGTAAGACCGCTTCCCGCTGCCACAGAATGGCGAAGGCATCGGACTCTGCCGAATTGCCCGGCAAGTCATCGGCCTGCACGCGGTGCAACTGCACGTGCAAGTGAGCCGCCACTTCCGCCGCCACATCAGCCTGTCCATCCACATCGTCGCCGGACAGCAGGACCACAGGGTAGGACGACGACTGTTCCCGCAATCGCTCCAGCACCGACCGGCAAATGTGCCGATGTTTCTCGGCCATGACCTGCGGGGCGGGAACCAGACTGAGCAGCGGTTGCAGGCGGGGATCGAGATAGTTCACGCCGGCCAGATAGTGCAACACGCGTTCGTCGATGCGCAGTCTCCCGTTCACCAACCCGGCACTGTCGTCGACTTCCAGCAAGCGCCATCGGCGCAACGGGGCCATCGCCGCCAGTGCGCTCCAGTGCGAATGGTCTAACGCCGCCAAGGCCAGGCCGAACGTCGCTTGCG
>JAHCKU010000249.1 GCA_026125625.1 Burkholderiales bacterium
TGAATGCAATCGATATCCGGGGCCGCGGCGGCGAAAAGCTGCGCGACCACTGGGTCGGCGGACCGAAGACGTACCTCGGGCTGCAGGTGGCCGGCTTCCCGAACCTGTTCACCATCACCGGACCGGGCAGCCCGTCGGTGCTCACGAACATGCTGCCGTCGATCGAGCAGCACGTGGACTGGATCGCCGATTGCATCGCGCATTTGCGCGCACGAGATATGGCGTACATCGAGGCGACGGAAGAGGCGCAGGAGGCCTGGGTCGAGCACGTGCGCCAGGTGGCCGACCCCAACCTGCGCGCGGTGTGCAGCTCGTGGTATATCGGCGCGAACGTGCCGGGCAAGCCACGCGTGTTCATGCCCTACATCGGCGGCTTTCCGCAATACGTGCGCAAGTGTGAAGAAGTCGTGGCGGCAGGCTACGCCGGATTCACGCTCGTGCCTTCCAGGCGCCGTGCGACGGCTGCGGCCGGTTGATCATCGACGCGAACCCGGCGTAGCCGGGAGTCGCGCGTGCTTCTTTTCACGCGACTCCCGGATTCCTGCTTACGCGCGACCCAGGCGGTCCGTCGTCTCCGCGCTGATCTGCGGTTTCGTCGTGCCGGTCACGGCCAGCTTAGCTTCCAGCGGCAGACCACCTTGTCGTCCTGGTACGGCATCGACCTCGTTGGCTGCAACGTTCTTGCCGGTCACGATCTTGCTGGCGGCGTAGACGCTGTCGCGGCCATGGGGCTGGACGGCTTGTGCGTCGGCGGCGAAGGTGCTGGAGGAAACGACTGCGAGAGCAGCGGCGGCGAGTGTGGTGCGAAGTGCGTTCATCGTGATCTCCTGATCTCTACGTTGAGGAAGATTTTTCAAACAGAAGCAAACCGGTTGATGTGGGATTGCATTGCTTCTGTTGGAGTAGAGCAGGGATTGGACGGAAACCTTACAGGCGCTGCGAAAGATTCATGCAGCACCGCACTGTCGCGCCACGGGGACAATCTCAGCCGCCGCGCACCAGGTTCACCAGCTGCCGCGCATCGAGGGTCGAGGCCTTGTTCTGGATCTCGCCGGCGTACCGACCATACATGCCCTTGCCCTGCTGCAGCATGGATTCGAACGCCTGCTTCAGGCGTGATGCATCGAGCGTGCGCCCGCCAGCGTAGTACACCTTGGCGACCTGCCCCAGCGCGTAGGTAGTGGCGAAGGACAGGCCGATGCTGGTCGCAGCCTTTCCGGCTGAGCCGAGCATGCCACCGCCGGCTTTCTTGAGCAGACCGCCGATCAGCTTGCGTCCAATCTGCTCGAGATACTGGCCGGTGAGGCCGACGCCGAGTGTGGCAAGCAGATCCTTGATATGGCCGCGGTCGAGCTCGTAGCCGTATTGCTTGCCGACGCGGTAGACCATCTTCATCTGCAGCGGGATGATCGCCATCGAGGCCATCGATTCCGGCAACAGCTCGAGCGCACCGTTGAGGATGGAGTAGTTGAGGATCATCTTGTCGAGCGCTGCATCGTCGGCGACGGTTGCGCTCACCGCCGCCGTGGCAGCGACTCCAGCGGCTGCGGGCACCACCGCCGGCAGCGGAAGCGCCGCATCCACCACCGCATCCGCCTGTGAAGCGAAGGCCGCGCCGTCGGCAGCCGGCAAACTCAGGGCGCTGCCGAGCCGGACCAGGAAAGCTCGTTCCGCGTCGGTCGCCGTACCATCAGCGTCACACGTGCACACCGCCATTTCGTATGCGAGCTGTCTGCCTCGAGCGGAATCGATCTGTGCCGCGGTCTCTTCCAGGGTCCGGCGCTCGAGCAGGACGTCCTGGTACAGCGCCGCGAGATTGAGATCTGATTCCGGTGCCAGACTCTCGGCAATGCGCCTGATCTCGTCACGCTCGCGCTCGTCCTTGTGCCCGTCCGCGAACGCCGCCATGAGGCTGATGGTGAGGATTGCTCTGATTTCCTGTTCGTTCATCGCTGATGTACTGAGTCAGTAGTACGTTGAAGAATGCTCGCCCCATCGGGGCATGCACTTTGAGCATCGTCCGGTACAAGAGTTCGCCCATCCGCCATTCGGAATAGCGCCTTGCTGCGGGCGCGGTGTGAGTGCGACATAATGCAGTGTCCGTTCGCCATCGTAGCCATGCCTCGCTTTGTCCTGCATCTGCTCGCCGCTGCCGCCGCCCTGTTGCCCGCCGGTGCGCGGCTCGATCCGGTCGATGATCTGTCCGCGCTCGCGCTATCCGGTGGTGCGCTCAGTGTCATGGACGCATCCGAGACCGCCTACACCCATCCGGCGGTCGGCCTCGATGCACGTCAGATGGAGCTGTTCGCGCTCGGTCACAAGATGTTCAGCAACCGCTGGGCATTTTTCTGGTTCGAGAACGCCGAGTTCGGTCGCGGACCGACGTCCAATGCGCAAGCCTGCACCACCTGCCACGCCAACAACGGTCGCGGCCTGACCACCGGCACGCCGCCGCTGCCATCGGTAGGGGCCGCAGGCGAGGTGCGCGATCATCACATCACGGTGCCGTTCGAGCCAGCACCGAACGTGGTGGTGCGTGTGAGCCTGCCCGGAGCGGACGCGCACGGCGGGCCGCTGCCGCATCCGCAATACGGCGACCAGCTGCAGAACTTCGGCGTGAAAGGTGTGGTGGCACCGGAGGCGAGCTTCACGATCGAATGGAGCGAGCAGGTGGTGATGCTCGACGACGGCGAGCGCGTGTCCTTGCGCAAGCCGATGCTGACAATTGGAGAGCTCGGCTATGGTGCCCTGGGGGAGGACGCGCTCACCAGTCTGCGTATCGCGCCCCCGCTGATCGGGCTCGGTCTGCTGGAAGCGATTCCCGAGGAGACCATCCTGGCGCTGGCGGCACGCGCGCCGGTGGATGGCATCCGCGGCAAGGTCAATCGCGTATGGGACGAGAGCCAGGGCAAGACCGTGCTCGGACGCTTCGGGCTCAAGGCCAATCACGGCAGTTTGCGCGAGCAGGTGGCCATTGCCTTCTTCAACGATATCGGCCTGAGCACACCGGTGTATCCGGAGCAGAACTGCCCGCCGATGAGCCAGACCTGCCGCGAGCAGATGGTGGCGGGCAGGCCGGAGATCACTGCGCTGCGCCTGGCCGCAACCAAACTGTACGTGCGCGCGCTCGCGGTGCCGGTGCGCAGGAACGTGGACGACGTACAGGTGCGCCATGGTGAAACACTGTTCACCCGCGCGCGCTGTGCCATATGTCACGTACCCGAACTGCGCACCGGTCCGTTTCCCGAGATGCCACAACTCGCGCATCAGACCATCCGCCCATTCACCGATCTGTTGTTGCATGACATGGGCGAGGGGCTGTCCGATCACCGACCCGACTATCTCGCCGGCGGCAGCGAATGGCGTACACCGCCGTTGTGGGGCATCGGCCTGGCGCAGCGGGTCAACGGCGCAGACGGTTTCCTGCACGACGGCCGGGCGCGCAATTTCACCGAAGCCATCATGTGGCACGGCGGCGAGGCGGAAGTGTCACGTGCGGCATTCGCCGGAATGAGCCGGGTGGAGCGTGAGGCGCTGGTCGCTTTCCTGCAATCGCTGTGATACAAACCACGTAACAAGTAGAACCGATGTGCCGGAGCCACGGCCACTGACGAGGAGAGAGGAGACCATGCAGGGAAAAGTTGCCATCGTCACCGGCGCCGCCGGCGGCTTCGGTCGCGTTCTGGTGTGCGCGCTGCTCGAGCAGGGCGCGAGCGTGGCCGCCCTGGACGTGAGCGAGCCCGGCCTGGCCCAGTTGCGCGCCTCGCTGCCCGGGTATGATGATCGCCTGCTGTGTGCCGTCACCGATATCGCCGACTACCGTGCCTGCGAGCGTGCCGCCACCGATACCGCCGCGCGCTTCGGCGGCGTGCACATCCTCATCAACAATGGCGCGCTCGGCTTGAACGTGCTGCGTGAAGACTGCATGGACAATCTGGTCGGTATCCGCGAGCTCACGCCAGAGATCTGGAACCGCTTCATCGCGGTCAACCTGACCGGCGCATGGAACATGACGCGCGTGTGCATCGAGCCCATGCTTGCCCAGCGCTGGGGCCGCATCATCGACGTCACCACCAGCTTCTTCACGATGCTGCGCGGAAGCTTCCATCCCTATGGACCATCCAAGGCCGGCATGGAGGCCATGGCTGCCGGCCATGCCAAGGAGTTCGCCGGCACCGGCGTGACCGTCAACGTGGTGGTCCCGGGCGGACCGGCGGATACGCCGATGGTGCCGAGCAGCTCGTCCTTCAAGCGCGAGAATCTGATCCCGCCAAGCGCCATGGTGGCACCGATCGTATGGCTATGCTCGGAGGCGGCCAACGACGTCACCGGCAATCGCTACGTCGCGGCGCAGTGGGACCCACGTGCGCCGCAGCAGGAAGTCGAGCAGCGCTGCCGTGCACCGATCGCCTGGCCGCAGCTGGCGCAATCGCCGGTGTGGCCCGGCGGCAAGCCGGCAGAGTGAGCGTCGACGAAGCGGAATTTACACGGAAGCTTCGAGTTTCTTTAGAGCGGCTGCCTCACGCCGAGGTGGCTGATGCAGCATCCGCAACACCTTACATCACATCCACGAAGGAGCATCAGCATGGTTCACGTCATCGCCATCATCACTGCCAAATCCGGCCAACGCAATGCGATCCTGGAAGCGATCCGCGCCAACCTGGCGGCAGTGCGGGCCGAGCAAGGCTGCATCGAGTACGGTCCGGCGATCGATGCGCAGGATGTCGGTCCGTTTCAGACCAAGGCCGGTGACGATGTCATCTTCGTCATCGAGAAGTGGGCTGACCTGAACGCCCTGCGCGCGCATGCTGCGGCCCCGCACATGGCCGCGTATGCGGCCAAGGTCAAGGATCTGATCGCCAGCCGCGTGATCCACGTGCTGAGCTCGGCAGAGTAGGAGCCGCTCAATCGGCTCATGCAGAAAAGCAACGGCAGGATGTCTCGCTGCGCTCGACATGACACCGATGGGTGGCCAGGCGTCCTGCTATGCGACACGTCGACTGCAATGGTCCGCGGTGTCACGTTGACCGCAATGGTCGATGGTGTCGCGTCGACCGCAATGGTCCATGGCGCCGCCTCGGCTGCAATAGTCTCCTGGCCGCAATAGTCTATGGTGTCATCCCAGCGCAATAATCCACGGTGTCATCCCGAGCGGAGCGAGGGATCCTGCTTTTTTCAAGGACATCGATCGCCATGAAGACTCGAACTTTCGGCCGTACCGGCCTGCAGGTGTCCGAGCTGGTGTTCGGTGGCGGATGGGTGGGTGGCGTGCTCATCCACCAGGACGACGATACCAAGCGTCGCGTGCTCAGGCGTGCGCTGGA